>NZ_JADDIL010000107.1:0-21804 GCF_020826795.1 Microtetraspora sp. AC03309
GGGATCCGGGAGAGTGTGTCGCCGAGTTCGGCCACCTCGCGGAAGACGCGGGAGTCGGGGCCCGCGTGGGGCACCATGCCGTGGTGCCACAGTTCCGCGCCGCCACGGGAGGCGCGCCACTGGAAGAACAGGGCACCTCCCGACCCGCGCGCGACGTGCTGCAGGCTGTGCCTGGCGATCTCGCCGGGCGCCTTGGCCGTCATGCGGCGTGCCGTGTACACCACCCCGGCGGCCTGCTCCATGAGAAGCCACGGCCGCCCGCCCGCCCAGGATCTGGCCAGGTCGGCGGCGAACGCCGTCTGCTCCGCCGCCATGATCCCCGGCTCCGAGGGATAGTGGTCGATCGCCACCAGGTCGGCCTCCGCCGACCATTTCCAGTGGTCCACGGGAACCCAGCCGCCGAGGACGTAGTTCGTGGTGATCGGCACGTCCGGGGTGAAGGCGCGGAGCACGTCACGCTGCTCGCGGTAGCACGCGAGCATCTCGTCGGACAGGAACCGCCGGAAGTCCAGGACCTGGGCCGGGTTGGGCAGGTACTGCGTCGCGCGCGGTGTGGTGATCTGCGCCCAGTCCGAGTAGTGCTGGCTCCAGAACGCGGTCGTCCAGGCGTCGTTGAGCGCGTCGAGCGACCCGTGGCGCTCCCGCAGCCAGGTCCGGAACGCCGCCGCCGCGTGGTCGCAGTGACAGCCGGTGCCGTACTCGTTGTGCACGTGCCACATGGCGAGGGCCGGGTGCCCGCCGTACCGTTCGCCCAGTGCCGCCGCGATCCGCTTCGCCGCCTCGCGGTAGGGCGGGGCGCTCACGCAGTACGTGTCCCTGCTGCCGTGCGTGAGCCGTACGCCGTCACGGGTGACGGTGAGCGCGTCAGGATGGGCGAGGGAGAACCAGGGCGGGGGCGAGGCGGTGGGCGTGGCCAGGTTGACGGCGATCCCGGCGTCGCCGAGCAGGTCGAGGACACGGTCGAGCCACCCGAAGGTGTACCGACCCTCGGCGGGTTCGAGCCGGGACCAGGAGAAGACGCCGACGGTCACCAGGTTCACCCCGGCGCGGCGCATGAGCGCGACGTCCTCGTGCCAGACCTCCTCCGGCCACTGCTCCGGGTTGTAGTCCCCGCCGTAGCGGAGACCCTCGGTTCCTCCCGGCCACGCCGCCATCGGCCCTCCCTTTTGTCTGGAGGTCAAACTAATTGGCGGAGATAGCTGAGTCAACGGCACGAGAGGCGGGCGGATACCGTCTCACGGTGCGCGCTCGGACCGCCCTGGAGGCTCTCACCCGGCATCCGCTGTCCTTCCTGCGGTCCCGTTGGCCGTGGCGGTCGCTCGCGTACCTGCTGTCGAGTGCCGTGCTCGGCGTCACCGTCGCCGTCGTCGCGGTGTCGATCTCCTTCCTGGGATTCGTCCCGCTCATGGTCGCCGCCGGGCTGGCCGCCGCCGCCCTGGTGGTGCCGTCGGTGGCGAGGTTCGAGCGATGGCGGTTGCGGCTGGTCGACCGCACCCCGCTCGCTTCCGCGCCTGACAGGCTGTGGCGGGAGGTCGGGCTGGCCCTCGTCTCGCTGCTCGTGCTCTGGTGGATCGACCTGGTGGTCGTCTGCTTCACCATCGGGGGTCCCGTCGTACTGATCCTGTCGCCCGCCGTCCAGCCGGTGGAGGCGGACGGGGCGCTCGCCGCCGCGCTGACGGCCTCGGTCGCGGGATCGCTGCTGCTTCCGGTCGCCGCCTACGCCCTCAGTGTCTGGGCGGGCGCACGCGGAGCGATGATCAGGGCGCTGCTCGCCCCGCGCGAGGCCGATCTGGCCGAGGTGCTGCGCTCACGCGCCCGGCTGGTGGACGGATTCGAGACGGAACGCCGCAGGATCGAGCGCGATCTGCACGACGGCGCCCAGCAGCGGCTGGTCGCGCTGAGCATGAGGCTGGGGTTGATCCAGCTCGACGTGCCGCCGGACGCGCCGATCGTGGCGCAGCTCGCGCAGGCCCAGGAGGAGGCAAGGCGAGCCCTGGCCGAGTTGCGGGAGCTGATCCGCGGCGTGCATCCGCAGGTGCTCAGCGACCGCGGCCTGGCCGCCGCCGTCCGCGATGTCGCCGGGCGCTCCCCGGTCCCGGTGGACGTGAACGTCTCCCTGCCACGGCGGCTGCCCGAGCCCGTGGAGGTGGCCGCCTACTACGTCGTGTCCGAGGCCCTGGCGAACATCGCCAAGCACAGCCGAGCGGTCCGGGCGAGGATTCACGGCCGCCTGGTCGACGACGTGCTGGTCATGGAGATCCACGACGACGGAGTCGGCGGCGCCGATCCGGCCGGCGGCACCGGCCTGACGGGGCTGGCCGACCGGGTCGCCGTGGCCGACGGCAGACTGTCGCTGTCCAGCCCGACCGGCGGGCCGACGACGATACGAGTGGAGATCCCGTGCGCGTAGTCATCGCAGAGGACGCCGTCCTTCTCCGTGAGGGGATGGCCGGCCTGCTGGAGCGCTTCGGGCACGCGGTCGTCGCCTCGGTCGGAGACGCCGCCTCGCTCGTCACGGCGGTGGAGGAGCACCGGCCCGACGTCGTGGTGGCCGACGTGCGGATGCCCCCCGGTTTCACCGACGAGGGACTGCGCGCCGCGCTCATGCTGCGGGAACGGCATCCGGATCTGGCCGTGCTGGTGCTCAGCCAGTACGTCGAGCAGACGTACGCCGCCGAGCTGCTCGACTCCGGGGGAGCCGGCATCGGCTACCTGCTCAAAGATCGGATCGGAGACGTCAGAGAGTTCGTCGAAGCGCTCGTCCGGGTCGCGGAGGGCGGCATGGTCATCGACCCCGAGGTCGTACGGCAACTGCTCGGCCAGCGGCGCGACCCGCTGCGCCGGCTCACTCCGAGGGAGCTGGAGGTGCTGGCCCTGATCGCCGAGGGACGGTCCAACGCCTCGATAGCTCGGGCCCTCTTCGTCAGTGACGCGGCGGTCGCCAAGCACATCGCGAGCATCTTCACCAAGCTCGACCTTCCGCCCACCACCGACGGCCATCGCCGCGTCCTGGCCGTACTCGCCTATCTGCGGACCGAACCGAAGTAGTGCCAGGTCTACCCGAGATCTCGACCCGGCACCAATGTGAGACCGCCGTCACGCCGGTTGGATCAACGGCATGACGACCTCATTCGATTTCCCCGGACGCTGGGTGGAGGGCGCCGGGCTCGTCCTCGGGCCGGTCTCCATGCTCGCGGGAGTGCTGCTCCGCGTCGACTTCGACGGCTTCTTTCCCGAGCAACTGGCCGCGTTCGCCGCGAGCCCCGGCCGGATGACCGCCTCCTACAGCGCCTTCGCCGTGGGGAACGTCCTGCTGTGGCCCGCCGTCATCGCGCTGGTCCGGCGCATCTGGCCGGCCCGGCCCCGGTGGGCGCTGTGGGGTGGCGCGATGGTCATGCTGGGGCTCTTCGCGCGTACCTTCCATGCCGGGGTGAATCATCTGGCCTTCCAGCTCGTCGACGTCCAGGGGTTGGCGCCGGCCCGGAAGGCGGTGGCCGACGCCTACGGCGCGTTCCACGTCTTCCAGCCGTTGTCCGTGGCGATCTTCTTCGGGTGGACCGTGCTGGCCGTCGGGGCGTGGCGGGCGAACGTGCTGGGAATCGCCGGAGCCGTCGCCCTGGCGTCGATGAGTGCCCTGCCGATCGGGGTGCTCAAGGGCACGGGCCCGATGTCGATCGTCGCAACCCTCGGCCTGTGCGTGGCGCTGGTGCCGCTGGGGGTGCGCGTCCTGAGGGATGGGCCCGCGCCCAGGTGGTGGGCCTACCCGCTCACGCTGGGCGTGGGCGCCGCGGCCGTGCTCCTCGGCCTGGCCGGTTAGCCCGACGATCAGGCGGAGGCGCGGACGACGAGAGTGGTCGGGAGGATCACCGAGTCCACGTGGGGAGCGCCGTCGATGAGGTCGAGCAACAGCCGTACGGTCTCCTCGGCGACCTGCGCCAGCGGCTGGCGGACCGTGGTCAGCGGGGGATGCGTGGACACCGCGACGGAGGAGTCGTCGAAGCCCCCGACGGCCACGTCGTCCGGGACCTCACGCCCGGCGGCCCTGAGCGTCGCCAGGGCGCCGGCCGCCATCAGGTCGCTGGCCACGAAGACGGCGTCCAGGTCGGGAGAGCGCTCAAGCAGCTGCGCCATCGCGGTCTCGCCGCTCCGCCGGGTCCAGTCGCCGTGCGCGATCAGCTTCTTCGACGCTTTGCGGCCGAGCACGTCCGCGAAGCCCTCCAGCCGCAGGATGCCGCCGGGCGTGTCCATCGGGCCGGTGATCGTGGCGATCTTCTTCCTGCCCTGCTCGACCAGGTAGCGCGTCATCTGCCGGGCGCCCTCGCGGTCGTCGGCCGCCGCGTATGGGATCACGCTCTCCCGCCCGACGACGGCTCCCTGGGCGACGGCCGCGATCGGGATGCCGACGAGCGCGTCGGCCAGGGGGTCGCCCGCGTGGGTGGAGACCAGGAAGACCCCGTCCGCGTGGCCGCCGCGCACGTAGCGGACGACGCGTTCCCTGTCCCCGTCGTCGCCCGCCACCATCATGACCAGCGACACGTCCCGCTCGGCCAGCCGGCGGATCGCGGTCCGGATCGTCACGCTGTAGTTGGGATCCTCGAACACCTTCTCCGAGGGCTCGGACAGCACCATGACCACCGAGCCGGTCCGCTGGGTGACGAGGCTGCGCGCGTTGCGGTTGACCACGTACCCCGTCTCGGCGATGGCCCGCCGCACGGCCGCGTGGGCGGCGGGGCTGACGTACCGGTCGTCGTTGAGCACGCGGGACACGGTCCCCCGTGAGACCCCCGCCGCCGCCGCCACGTCATGGATGGTCGGACGCTTCGCCATGCCCGTATTGTCTCCCCGCCCGGCCCGCCGCCGGTTCTTCGCGCGCTCGTTCACGTGCTCGTTCACGTGCTCGTTCAACTGCCCCCGTCCGGAATCGGCGGCGTTCTAGCTTTTCACGGCCCCGCTGGACAGGTCCGTACGCCAATATCGCTGCATCGTGAGGAACAACGCGATCAGGGGGATGAGCGACACCATCGTGCCCGTGATGATCAGGTTGTACAGCGAGGGCTGGTTGGCCCCCGCCGCCAGCAGCGTGTAGAGGCCGACCGTCAGCGGGAACGTGTGGTCGTCGCCGAGCATGATGAACGGCAGCAGGAAATTGTTCCAGATCGCGACGAACTGGAACAGGAAGATCGTCACCATCCCTGGAGTCATCATCGGCAGCGCGACCCGGCGGAACAGGTGCCATTCGCTCGCGCCGTCCAGGCGGCCCGCCTCCAGCAGCGACCCGGGGATCGCCGCTTTGGCGTAGATGCGGGCGAGATAGATGCTGTACGGGTGCAGCACGCTGGGCAGCAGCACCGACCAGTAGGTGCCGGCCAGCCCGATCGCCGAGAACAGCAGATACTGCGGGATCGCCAGGACCACGGAGGGCACCAGGATGCCGCCGATCAGCAGGTTGAAGATCAGATCTCGTCCCGGAAAGCGATACGTCGCCAGCGCGTAGCCCGAGATCGTGGACACCGCGGTGGACAGCAGCGCGCCGCCTCCGGCGTAGAGGGCGGTGTTGAGCATCCACAGCCAGAAGACGCCGTCGCGATAGGCGAACAGGTCCGACAGGTTGGACAGCAGCCCGCTGCCCGGCGTGAACGCCGACGTGGAGAACAACTCGGCCCTGGACTTGCTGGCCGCGACCACTACCCAGCTCACCGGGAAGAGGGTGTAGATCGCCCCGAGCACGAGCACGACGGTCGGCACGGCACCGCCCGCACGGCGTGACCTCGCCCGCGCGTGCGCGGCGGGCCCGCCCGGCGCGGTCGCGACGCCCGGTGTGGTGGTGGTGACCATCAGCCCTCCCCGAAGGCGCGGTTCTTCACGACGCGCAGGAATCCGAACGACAGGACGAGCGAGATCGCGGCGATCACGACCGAGGTCGCCGCCGCGGAGTAGGGGTCACCGGTGACGAACGCGTCACGGTAGACCTTCATCAGCGGGCTCCAGGTCGAGCTGATCGTGTTCGTCAGGGGCCGCAGGGCGGTCGGCTCGGTGAACACCTGGACGGTCGCGATGACGGAGAACACCGTGGTCAGGATCAGCGCCGGACCGAGGATCGGGATCTTGATCCGGAGCGCGATCTGCGCCTCCGACGCGCCGTCGATGCGCGCGGCCTCGTAGTAGTCGTGTGGCACCGCCCGCAGATTCGTGTAGAGCACCAGCATGTTGAACCCGGTGCCGCCCCAGACGGCGACGTTGGCCATCGAGAACGTCACCGCGTCCGCGCCGAGGAAGGACAGGTCGCCGAACGGGCTCAGGCTCGGCAGGTACAGGAACCCCCACATCAACGTCGCCGCCACGCCCGGCACGGCGTACGGCAGGAAGATCGAGATCCGGGTGAACGCGGCCAGCCGTACGCGGGCGGAGTCGAGCATGAGCGCGAACAGCAGCGCCAGCCCGAGCATGGCCGCGAGCACGAGCGCGCCGTAGCCGAGGACACGCAGCCAGCCCGCCCACAGCTCTCCGTCGCCGATCGCGGCGGCGTAGTTGTCGAGGCCGGCGAAGATCTCCTTGCGGGCGCCCTTGCCCAGGCCGAGGCCGGAGACCTTGGTCTTCCGCAGGCTCAGGAAGAGCGTGTAGCCGATCGGGACGGCCATGAACAGCGTGAACAGCAGCATCGCCGGGGCCAGGAACAGATAGGGGACGGCGCCCGCGCGGCCGGTGCCCCCGGCCGCGCGGCCGCCCCACCCGGAGGGCGGCCTCACCGTGCGCCTCCCGTGCGGTTCCCTGTGAGATCGCTCGTGCGCGTCATCGCGGCGGCTCGCGTCACTGGACCAGGGTGAAGCCGGACTTGCGCATGTCGGCGACGGTCGCGTCCTGCATCCTCGTCACCGCGCCCGCGAAGTCGGATCCGTCCTGGAGGGCGGTGTCGAAGGCGTCCTTGTAGGCGTTGTAGGCCACGCCGACGTTCGGGCCGAAGGTGAATCCGCGGGCCCCGGCTCCGATCTCGGCGGCCCGCTGCCAGAAGTCGGGCTGGTTGGCGAAGTAGTCGGGTGCGGTGGTGAGCAGCCCGCCGCCCTTGGTGGAGGCCGGGTAGACCGAGCCTTCCTTGATCAGCAGATCGAGGGCCTGCGGGTCGGTGTTCAGCCAGGTGGCGAACCGCACCGCCGCGGCCTTGTTCGGCGACTTCTCCGCGACGGCGGTGGACGAGCCGCCCCAGAACCCGCTGTAGTTCTCACCAGGGTTCCACTGCGGCAGCGGGGCGATCGCCCACTTGCCCGTGGCCTTGGGCGCGTTGCTCGACAGCACGCCGGGTCCCCAGACGGCGGACGGCCAGGTCAGCAGCTTGCCGTCGTTGAGCGCCTTGTTCCACTCCGGGGTGAAGAACGGCCGGCCGTCGATGACGCCCTCCTTCACCAGGCCGCCCCAGAAGCCGGCGACCTTCTGGGTGGCCGCGTCGCTGATCGCGACCTTCCAGGACTCGCCGCTGATGCCCCACCACTGGGCGCCCGCCTGCTGCGACAGTCCCGCGAACCAGCCGGGGTCCTTGCTGGAGAACGCGCCGAGATAGACCTTCGGATCCCGCTTGTGCACGGCGCGGGCGGCCTCGGCGTACTCGTCCCAGGTCGTGGGCACCTTGATGCCGTACTTCTCGAAGAGGTCCTGGCGGTAGTACAGCATCATCGGGCCGCTGTCCTGCGGCACCGCGTATACGGCGTCGGTGCCCAGCGTCACCAGCCCCCAGATCCCCTCGCCGAACTCGCTCTTGGCCTGCGCGGTCTCCGCCTTGATGTCGGCGACGGCGTCCGCGGCGACGAAGGACGGGAGCATCTGGTACTCGGCCTGGACCAGGTCCGGGGGGTTGCCCGCCTTGGCGGCGGTGAGGAACTTGGCCGCCGCGTCGTCGCCGCCGGCCTGCTTGCTGACCGTCACCTGGATGTCGGGGTGCGCCTGGTTCCAGACCGCCACGATCTTGTCCATGTTCGGGACCCAGGTCCAGTACGTGAGAGCCACGGGACCCGCGGGCGCGGAGCTCTCGGCGGTGGCGGGGGTGGCCTGCTCCTGCGAGCCGCCGGAGCACCCGGCGGTCAGGGTGGCGGCGAGCACCGCGGCCACGGTGAGCCGGTATGTACGCATATATGCCTCCGTAGCGGGGTTCGAAGAGGGTAGCCAGACATGCGGGGAAACTTCTGTGAACGTGCACAGAGTGAAATCACCCCGTCGTTGCTGTCAATGCTCGTTACGGTCTCGTTAAATAGCCGCTTTTCGCCGATATCCCGTGCGGCGTTTCCCGTAAAGCAGGGCGTGGGCTACTGTGCACGTTCACAGAACGATGTGAGGGGGAGCTGTTGCCTGGATATCCCGCCCTGCCCGGGGGCATCGCGTACGGCGGGGACTACAACCCGGAGCAGTGGCCCGAGGAGGTCTGGCACGAGGACGTCCGGCTGATGCGCGAGGCGGGCGTGAACCTGGTCAGCCTCGGCATCTTCTCCTGGGGCCTGATCGAGCCGTCCGAGGGCGTGTACGACTTCGACGGGCTGGACCGCGTCCTCGACCTGCTCGACTCCGCGGGCATCAAGGCCGATCTGGCGACGCCGACCTCGTCACCGCCGGTGTGGCTCAGGCACCGGTATCCGGCGAGCCGGCTGGTCGACAGCGCGGGACATGTGATCGCGGGAGGCTCACGGCACAGCTTCTGCCCCAGCTCGCCGGACTACGCCGCCGCCTCGGCGCGTGTCACGGAACGGCTCGCGGCCAGGTACGCCCGGCATCCGGCCGTCGCGATGTGGCACGTGCACAACGAGTACGGCTGGGCGAACGCGCACTGTTACTGCGAGACCTCCGCCGAGGCGTTCCGGGACTGGCTGCGTGACCGGCACGGCTCCGTCGCCGCGCTGAACCACGCGTGGGGGACGACCTTCTGGGGGCTCAGCTACGGCTCTTTCGACGAGGTGGAGCCCCCCAGGCTCGCCCCGCCGGGGCTGCTCACCGCGCTCCAGCTCGACTTCATGCGTTTCTCCGTCGACGCGCACATCGCCAACTTCCGCCGTGAGCGCGACATCATCCGCCGGCACTGTGACCTGCCGGTCACCACCAACTTCATGATTCCGAACTGCAAGCCGATGGACTACTGGAGGTGGGCGGGCGAGGTGGACGTCGTCGCCAACGACCACTACCTCGACGCCGCGCGGACGGACGGCCACATCGAGCTGGCGATGGCCGCCGACCTCACCAGGTCGGTGGCGGGCGGGCGGCCGTGGATGCTCATGGAGCACTCCACCGGGGCCGTCAACTGGCAGCCGCGCAACATCGCCAAGCGGCCGGGGGAGATGCGCCGCAACAGCCTGGTCCACGTGGCACGCGGTTCGGACTCGGTGCTGTTCTTCCAGTGGCGTGCCTCGCGGTACGGCGCGGAGAAGTTCCACTCGGCGATGCTTCCGCACGCGGGCACCGACTCCGAGGTGTGGCGTGAGGTGACCGGTCTCGGCGCGGACCTGCGCAGGCTGGCCGACGTCCGCGGCACCCGGGTCGAGGCGGAGGTCGCCGTCGTCTGGGACTGGGAGTCGTACTGGGCGCTCGAACTGGAGTGGCGTCCCTCGGTCGACCTGCGGTTCCGGGAACGGGTGGAGGCCTTCTACGAGGCGCTCTGGCGGGAGCACGTCACCGTCGATTTCGTCCACCCGTCCGCCGACGTCTCGGCGTACCGGATGGTCGTCGCGCCGAGCGCGTACCTGCTCACGGAGGCGTCGGCCAAGAACCTGCACCGCTATGTCGAGTCGGGCGGGGCGCTGGTCGTCTCGTACTTCTCCGGCATCGTGAACGAGAACGACACCATCCACGGCGGTCCGTGTCCGGGGGTGCTGCGCGACGTCCTCGGGGTGTCCGTCGAGGAGTTCCATCCCCTCCGCGAGAGTGGGACGGTCTCCGTCGCCCGTCCACCGTCCCGTCCACCGTCCGGGCCACCGTCCGGGCCGCCGTCCGGGCCACCGTCCGGGCCGCCGGCCGGGTCACCGTCCGGGCCGCCGGAGCCCGCGCCGGACGAGCGGGCCACCGGCCGGATCTGGTCCGAGCGGGTCCGTCTCGCGGGGGCGCGTGCCGTACGGGTCTTCGCGGACGGGCCGGACGCCGGGCATCCGGCCGTCACCCGCCATGAGCTGGGCGCGGGCACCGCGTGGTACGTCGCGACCGCGCTCGACGCGGAACTGCGGGGGCTGCTCGCCGAGGCCCTCGACCAGGCGGGCGTGTCCCGGCCGCGTGACCTGCCCGACACTCTGGAGTTCGTACGGCGGGGCGCGCACGTCTTCCTCGTCAACCACGGTGACGAGCCGGTCACGGTCCACGGGGTGACCGGGGTCGGCGTGTTCGACGGCGTGGGGCACGCGGGGGCGGTCACCGTGCCGCCCGGTGAGGTGACCGTGATCCGCGCCTGACTTCCGGCCTTCCGGTGCTTTCCGGTGGCTCGCGTCCGGATTTGCCCGGGTTTGTGAACCTGTGTGACGGGTGGGGCGTCTCCCGGGCAGGGAGGCCCGGATGGATCCACTCGACCGCCTCGTCGCCGAGCTCCGCCTCGAGCTCGTCCTCGTCGAGGCACTGCATGAGGAAGCGGACCGGCTCCTCGCCTCGGTCGGCTTTCGGCACGGATGAAGGCGCCCGCCCCTCGTGGGGAGGGGTGGGCGCCCCGGGCATCCGGCGGTGAAACACCGGTGAACTCGCCGTACGGCTCCCGCGACGGGCGCCAGGTGACAGGCGACGGGCGACGGGCGCGTACGGTCACCGCGGGGTCAGCGGCAGTGCTTCCACGTCTTCAGGCTGCCGCCGTAGGCGACGGTGCTCTGGTTCCGGGAGTTCGGCGAGCTGCTCGGCAGGAACATGGTCGCCCAGTACTTGACGCACTTGTGCGCGGCCTCCAGCCGGACCGGACCGGCGTACTTCTTGAAGTTGCCGCTGTCCGTGTGGCTGCGGCCGCCCTTCACGTCCAGCGCGGCCGTCATGTAGCTGGCCTTGCCCACGAACTTGGTCTTGACCACGGTGACGCAGTTGTACCCGTTGCCGCGGTTGTACAGCAGGTAGAGGTACCCGTAGACGTCGCCGTAGTGGGTCTTAACGGGAACCTTGTTGACCTGGACGGTGTAGCCCGATCCGCAGATGCTCCGTGCGCTGGTGGCGGCCGCCTGGGCGGGCATGGCGGCGGCGGTGACGCCGGCGAAGGCCGTCATCGTGAGGACCGTGCCGACGCACGCCCTCTTGGCGGAGGAACTGATCACTGGTGTCCTTTCTCCGATCATTTCAGAGAGTCACGCTAGATCGTTTATCCGCTTTTGGGTGTGGCATTTACCCCAATTTCGGGCTTACGCCTCGGCCGAGGCTTCCCATTGGTGGCAGGGGCGGACGGCGTGGTGGTGGTAGATCATGCCCACCGGCTCGCGGGTGGCGACGGTCTCGACCGGCTCGCCTCCCGGCCCGCAGACGCAGTCGGGGGTGCCTTCATGGCCGATGGCGTCGTCGAGTGGCATCACGTGAACGAAGCTGGCCATGGGGGCATCCCTTCCGCGTCAATTAACCCCCGATATTACCTCAAAAGCGGATAAAACGGACAGCGATTCCTTAATTGGCCGCAGTTGCCCCGGTCGGGGCGGTCTCCGTACGCGGACTTCCGGCCGTCGGGGGAGCCGGTGGGGGAGCCGGCTGGGGGAGGGCGACGGTTGTGATCGTGGTGAGCGTCAGGGCCCCCGCCTTGACGAACTTGATCATCCGGTTCCAATCCTTCGGGAGGAGACCGCCCGGTCCGGGCGACCCGATCTTGGCCCGGTCGAGTATGCCGAAATTGACGGCGTCTGTAAAGGATCATTAGGGAAGATCCGAAATATCCGAATGTGGCATCCCCTGGGGTGCCTCCGCGGCCACGGGCCCGTTGACGTTTGTTGGGATGGTCGGCAAACTAATTCGCACAGTATTCGGATGACCGATGGAGTGCAGCGATGCCGTACCGTCCTCCCCTGATCGCGCACGAGTACTTCAGCGCGGACCCCCCGGAGCTCCCCGTACGCGAGCACGGGGAGGAGGGGCTGTCCGCGGTGCGGCGTGCCGAGGTGGTGGCCTCGGACGGCCACGGCGTGACGCTGAAAGTGGTCACCTCGGCGGAGGAGACGCTCGTCGTGCGGGTCGCCGTGGCGGGCGAGGGCGTGATCCGGGTACGGCTCGGCCAGGACGCCGACGCCCGGACCCGGTCCGCCCGCGCGATCACCATGGTCACCCCGGGTGTGTACGGCGGGGCGGTGGTGGAGGCCGGTGACGGCCGGGTGGCGCTGGACGCGGGGTCGCTGCGGGCCGAGATCCGGCTGGACCCGTGGAACGTCCGCTTCACCGACCGGGCCGGGCGCACGCTGGTCGAGCAGGATCCAGGCAGGAAGGACATCAGCGGGCGGCTGCGCACCCTCCCGTTCGGCCGCTCGCTGGTCGACGGCGCCGCGGTGGCCTACCACGAGACCTTCCTCGCGCCCGCGGACGAGGCGTTCGCCGGGTTCGGCGAGTCGTTCACCCCCGTGAACAAGCGCGGCCAGCGGCCGCTGATGTGGAACTTCGACGCGTTCGGCGCCGACTCGCAGCGCGCGTACAAGAACGTGCCGTTCTACCTGTCCTCAAGGGGCTACGGCGTCCTCGTGGACAGCGGCACGCCGGTGGAGTTCGACATGTGCCAGTCCACGCACAGCGACGTGCAGATCATCGCGCCGGACGACCTGATCGACTACTACGTGATCGCCGGGCCCACCCCGGCGGAGGTGCTCGACCGGTTCGACGGGCTGACCTGCCGGCCCGAACTGCCGCCCAGATGGGCGTTCGGCACCTGGATCTCCTCGGGGTTCTTCCGCGACAGCCAGGAGCGGGTGCTGGAGCGGGCGAGGAAGATCAGGGAGCGGGGCATCCCGTGCGACGTCCTCCACCTGGACACCTACTGGCAGACCGACGGGCATTGGTCCGACCTGCGGTGGGACAGCGAGAACTTCCCCGACCCGGAAGGCATGCTCGCCACGCTCAAGGAGCAGGGCTTCCAGGTCTGCCTCTGGATGAACCCGTACATCTCCCACCTCAGCCCGGCCTTCGCCGAGGCCGCCGAGAAGGGATACTTCCTCACCAGATCCGACGGCGAGGTGTACGTCGCCGACTCCTGGCACGGCTCGTACCCGCCGTGCGGCATCGTCGACTTCACCCACCCCGGCGCCGCGGAGTGGTTCAGGGGCCTGCTGCGCGACCGGCTCCGCGAGGGCGTCGCCGTCTTCAAGACCGACTTCGCCGAGGGCGTGCCGTACGACGCGGTGGCCGCCAACGGGATGACCGGGACCGACCTGCACAACGTCTACACGCTGCTGTTCAACGACCTGGTCGCGGGCGTCACCCGGGAGGTCGCCGGGCACGGCATGGTGTGGGCGCGGTCCTCCTTCCTCGGCGGCCAGCGGCACGCGGCGCAGTGGAGCGGCGACGTCGACGCGATCTATCCGGCGATGGGCAGCACGATCCGCGGCGGCCTGTCGCACGGCCTGTCCGGCATCCCGTACTGGAGCCACGACGCGGGCGGCTTCACCGGCACCCCGACGCCCGACCTCTACATCCGCTGGTCCCAGTTCGCGGCGCTGTCGCCGCTCGTCCGGTTCCACGGCACCACCAGCCGCGAGCCGTGGGAGTTCCCGCCGGACGCCGAGCGGGCCGCGATCGAGGCGCTCCGGCTCCGCTACCGGCTCATGCCGTACATCTACTCGGCCGCGGTGGACGCCGCGCGGACCGGCGCGCCCATGATGCGCGCGCTGTGCGTGGACCACCCGGACGACCCCGTGGCCTGGCAGGCCGACCTGGAGTACCTCCTCGGCACGGACCTGCTCGTCGCGCCGATGATCTCGGCGGACGGCGTCCGCGACGTCTACCTCCCCGCGGGCCGGTGGGTGGACCACTGGACCGGTGACATCCACGACGGCGGCCGCCACATCAGGGTCGCGCCGCCGCTCGACCGGATCCCCCTGTTCGTACGGCACGGCGCGCTCATCCCGGTGACCGAGCCCGGCGACACGGTCGCGGAGGACCCCCTGATCACGCTGGTCGGCTACGGCGTCGCGGACGGCGGGACCCGGCAGGTCATCAGGGACCCCGACGGTGACACCACCGTCACCGCCACCCGCGACGGCGACCGCCTGATCGTCGCCGTCGAGGGCCCCAAGCGGATCTCCGGCGTCGAGTTCGTGGGCCCCGGCGCCGAGGTCGTCATCAACTAGCACCCCTGGAGAAGGACCATGCGCAAGACACGCAAGACCGCGGTGGCGGCGGCCCTCGCCGCGGCCGCGCTGACCCTCGCCGCCTGCGGAGGGTCGGCGGACTCACCGGGCGGCAAGGACGGCGGGGCGGGGGAGGCGCGGACGCTCACGCTCTGGCACTACGAGGGCGCGGACAGCGCCATGGGCAAGGCGTGGGCCGAGGCCGTCAAACAGTTCGAGGCGAGCCACCCGAACGTGAAGGTGAAGTTCGAGGAGAAGGGCTTCGAGCAGATCCAGAAGACCGCGGGCATGGTGCTGAACTCCGACGAGGCGCCCGACATCATGGAGTACAACAAGGGCAACGCCACCGCCGGACTGCTCTCCAAGCAGGGGCTGCTCGCCGACCTGTCCGACGAGGCCGCGAAACGCGGCTGGGACAAGCTGCTCAGCGCGTCGCTGCAGACGACCGCGCGATACGACGAGCGCGGCATCATGGGCTCCGGCAAGTGGTACGGCGTGCCCAACTACGGCGAGTACGTCATGGTCTACTACAACAAGGACGCCTTCACGAAGCACGGCGTCGAGGTGCCCACGACGTATGACGAGTTCACCGCCGCCCTGGACACGTTCGTCAAGGCGGGCGTGACGCCGATCGCCAACGCGGGCGCCGAGTACCCCGCCCAGCAGATCTTCTACCTGCTCGCGCTGAGCAAGGCCGACCGGGCCTGGGTCGACGGCTACCAGCTCTACAAGGGCACGACCGACTTCCACGGCCCCCAGCTCACCTACGCCGCCGAGACGTTCGCCGACTGGGTGAAGAAGGGCTACATCGCCAAGGACTCGGCCGGGATGAAGGCCGAGGACATGGGCACGGCGTTCATGTCCGGCAAGTTCCCCCTCCTGGTCTCGGGAAGCTGGTGGTACGGACGCTTCCAGTCCGACATCAAGGACTTCGAGTGGGGCTCGTTCCTGTGGCCGGGCAACCAGATGTCCCCCGGCTCCAGCGGCAACCTCTGGGTCGTCCCCGAGAAGGCGAAGAACAAGGACCTCGCCTACGACTTCATCGACATCACGATGAAGAAGGAGATCCAGAACCTGCTCGGCAACTCGGGAGGCGTACCCGTCGCGGCCGACCCCGCGGCGATCACCGACCCGAAGAGCAAGGAGCTGATCGAGAACTTCAACGCGCTCTCCGCCAAGGACGGCCTCGCCTTCTATCCCGACTGGCCGGCCCCCGGGTACTACGACGTCCTCGTCGCCGGAGTCCAGGAGCTCATCAACGGCGGCAAGAAGCCGTCCGAGGTCCTCGACGAGATCGCCCAGCCGTACAACGACAACCTCGCGGACATCGGCGAGTAGCCGGGCTCATCCGGCGGCGGGGGCGACCTGACCGGCCTCCGCCGCCGCCCCGCCCACGCCTCGGGCGGGCGGGAGCCGTACCGATCGAAAGGCTCAACAGTGACACTCCCAGCGACGGCGACGGGCGGTCCCCCCGCGCGGCCCGCGCGGCCGGGACGCGTTCGGCGATCCGCGCGTCCGGGACGTCCGGGACGGCCCGGTCGCGGCGGGTACTGGCCCTACCTGATCCCCAGCATGGTGCTGTTCCTCGCGGTCGTCGTCGTGCCGTTCCTGATGAACGTCGCGACGAGCTTCACCCGGTGGTCCGGGGTCGGCACGCCCACGTGGATCGGGTTCGACAACTACGTCAAGCTCGCCGGGGACGAGCGGTTCTGGACGTCCTTCCAGCACAACGTCGCCCTCATCGTCGCGATGGCGATCCTGCCGACGATGCTCGGCCTCGTCCTCGCGGCCACGCTGTTCGACTACATCGGCAAGAAGTTCGGCACGCGTACGGCGGCGGGCCTGCGAGCCGCGTTCTACCTGCCGCAGGTGCTGCCGGTCGCGGTGGCGGGCGTCGTGTGGGGCTGGATGCTGCACCCGTCCTACGGCGCGGTCAACGAGATCTTCGGGCTGAAGGTCAACTGGCTCGGTGATCCGGACGTCGCGCTGGCCAGCGTCATGGCGATCATGGTGTGGTTCCAGCTCGGCTACCCGGTCGTGATCTTCATGGCGGGGCTCCAGCGGGTGGACCCCGCGCTGTACGAGGCCGCCGAGATCGACGGTGCCTCGTGGGGCCGCAGGTTCTGGCACATCACGGTCCCGCAGATCAGGCCGGAGGTCTACGTCGTGCTGCTCACCTGCACGATCGCCGCGCTGAAGGTGTTCGGCCCGATCTTCGTGCTCACCAGGGGAGGGCCGGGCTCCGCCACGATGGTGCCCTCCTACTTCTCGTACCTGAACTTCTTCCAGAAAGTGAACGTCGGATACGGCTCGGCCATCGCGACCGTGCTCGCCCTGATCATCGTCGTGGTGACGTTCCTCTTCCTGCGGGTCCAGGAGCGTGACCGATGAGCCGTGCGGCCGGGCGCCCGGGAGCCGGGCCTGGCGGGTGGGGGGTGCTCGCGGCCCTCGTCGTGCTCGCCGTCGTGATGCTGTCCCCGTTCGTCATCGTCACGTTCAACGCGTTCAAGACTCCCGCCGAGTACGCCGCGGGCGGGCCGCTGACCCCGCCCCAGGGTTTCCACCTCGACGCGATCATCGACTTCTGGAACCGGGTCGCCTTCGGGGAGAAACTCTGGAACAGCTTCGTCATCAGCGGCACCGTCGCGGTCGCCGCGGTCGTCCTCTCCGTGCTCAACGCGTACGCGCTGGGGATCGGGCGGGTCCGGGGGCGGCTGTGGATCCTGGTGCTGTTCCTCGTGGCCAACACGCTGCCGCAGGAGGCGCTGGCCTACCCGCTCTACTACCTGTCCAAGGAAGTCGGGCTGTATGACAGCAAGCTCGCCGTGATCCTGATATTTACCGTTATCCAGGCGGCTTTCGGGACTTATCTGCTCTCGGCGGTCCTGGGGCAGTTCCCCGGCGAGATCCTGGAGGCCGCCTCCCTCGACGGCGCCGGCCGGTGGCGGGCCCTGTGGACCATCGTGGTCCCGATCAGCCGCCCCACGCTCAGCGTCCTGCTGATCTTCTTCTTCATCTGGACCTGGAACGAGTTCTTCCTGCCCCTGATCTTCCTGATCTCCAACGACAACCAGACCGTGCCCGTGGCTCTCGGCGTGCTCCAGGGCGAGAAGATGATGGACGCCACCATGTCGAGCGCCTCGGCGCTGCTCGGCATCGTGCCCGCCGTCGCCTTCTTCCTGATCTTCCAGCGCACGCTCACCCGCGGCATCACGGTCGGGGCGATCAAGTAGTCCGTCAAGCGGCGTCGGCCGCGCGTCGAGGGTGCCGTGCATCCTGGGCGGCCGACACCGCACGACCGGCATCACGCGTCACTTCACCTGACCTGGAGGCGCAATGTCCCTTCGACGACCCCTGTGGGCGGCGGCAGCGCTCGCCCTCGCCGCGGCCTTATGCACCTCACCCGCACAGGCGGCGGAGACCTTCCCCTTCCGCGACCCGTCGCTGCCGCTGAACCAGCGGATCGGCGACCTGCTCGGAAGGCTGACCCTCGACGAGAAGGTCTCGCTGCTCCACCAGTACCAGCCCGCCATCGACCGCCTCGGCATCCGGATGTTCAAGACCGGCACCGAGGCGCTGCACGGCGTCGCCTGGTCCACCGACTACGACGCCAACGGCGCCGTCGTGACCGCGTCCGGCACGGTGTTCCCGCAGGCCGTCGGGCTGGCCAGCACCTGGGACCCGGACCTGATCAAGCGGGTCGGCTCCGCCGTCGGCGACGAGGCCCGCGGCTACAACGCCGAGAACCCCACCGTGTGGGGCCTCAACTTGTGGGCGCCGGTCGTCAACCTGCTGCGCGACCCGCGCTGGGGCCGCAACGAGGAGGGATACTCCGAGGACCCCACCCTGACCGGAGCGATCTCCACCGCGTACGGCTCCGGCATCCAGGGCGACGACCCCGACCACCTCAAGGCGGCACCGACGCTCAAGCACTACCTCGCCAACAACAACGAGATCCGCCGCGACACCACCTCGTCGAACCTGCCGCCGCGGGTGAAACACGAGTACGACGAAGCCGCTTTCAAACCCGCCATCTCCGCCGACGCCGCGACCGGCGTCATGGCCGCCTACAACCTCGTCAACGGCCGGCCGAGCACCGTCAACCCCGACCTGAACGACGTCGTACGCACCTGGACGTCGAGAGACCTCCTCAACGTCTCCGACGCGGGCGGGCCCAACAACCTCACCGGCTCCGAGCAGTACCACACCACCCAGGCCGAGGCAGACGCCGCGACCCTGAAGGCAGGGCTCGACAGTTTCACCGTGGACGACAACAGGGGCGGCCCCACCGTCACCGCCGTCAAGGCCGCGCTGTCCCAGGGCCTCCTCCAGGAGTCCGACGTCGACACCGCCGTACGGCACATCCTGAGCATCCGGTTCCGGCTCGGCGAGTTCGACCCCGACGGCGGGCCGTACGCGGCGATCACCAAGGACGTGGTGAACAGCCCGGCGAACCGGAAGCTGGCCAGGGAGACCGCGGCCAAGGCGGCGGTGCTGCTCAAGAACTCGGGGAACACGCTGCCGCTCGCCCCCGGCAAGAAGGTCGCCGTCATCGGGCCGCTGTCGGACGTGCTCTACACCGACTGGTACTCCGGCAGGCTGCCGTACAAGGTGACACCGCTCGCCGGGATCAAGGAGCGGGCCGCGTCCGTCACCTCCTCCGAGGGCGTCGACCGGATCGCGCTCAAGGACGTCGCGACCGGCCGGTACATCACCGGCGGGACCGGAGACGCCGGAGCCGACCTCAAGGCCGGCGCGACCACCGCCGGCGACACCGAGAAGTTCGACGTGTTCGACTGGGGCCAGGGCGTCGTGACCCTGCGCAGCGTCGCCAACGGCAGGTACGTCAGCCGCGCCAACTGGTCCACGCTGGTGAACAACCAGGAGCAGCCGACCGGATGGTTCGTCCAGGAGCAGTTCAAGCTGGAGAAGCAGGGCGACGGCTCCTACCTGATCAGATACGCCGGACACGAGACCGCCTACGACTGGTTCGGGCCCAACACCTACGTGAAGGCGGCGGCCGACGGCACGCTCAGTCTCACCACGGTCGCCGAAGCGAGCAGGTTCGCCAAGGAGGTCGTCGACAGCGGCGTGGACGACGCGGTCGCCAAGGCCAAGGACGCCGACGTGGCCGTGGTCGTCGTCGGCAGCATGCCGTTCATCAACGGCCGCGAGGACCACGACCGAACCGACATGAACCTCGCCGAAGGACAGGAGGCGCTGGTCAAGGCCGTACGGCAGGCCAACCCGAACACGGTCGTCGTGCTGGAGAACAGCTATCCGACGACGATCACCTGGGAGCAGGCGAACGTCCCGGCCATCCTGTGGACCACCCACGCCGGGGCCGAGACCGGGAACGCCCTCGCCGACGTGCTCTACGGTGACGTCAACCCGGCCGGGCGGCTCACCCAGACCTGGTACCGCTCCGCCGCCGACCTGCCGGACATCCTCGACTACGACATCGTCCAGCGCGACCGGACGTACCTGTACTTCAACGGCGACCCGCTCTATCCGTTCGGCCACGGCCTGTCGTACAGCGCGTTCAGATACCAGGGACTGCGGGCCACCCCCAAGGGCGACGGCTACGAGATCGGCGTGAAGGTCACCAACACCGGATCGCGCGCGGGCGACGAAGTCGTCCAGCTCTACACCCACCAGCGGCAGTCGCGGGTGAAGCAGCCGGTCAAGCAACTGCGCGCCTTCCAGCGGGTCAGCCTCGCGCCCGGCGGGAGCACCACCGTCACGTTCACCCTGCCCAAGGCGGACCTGGCGCTGTGGGACGTGACCAGGAACAGGTTCGCGGTCGAGACCGCCACACACGACGTCATGGTCGGCTCGTCGTCCGGCGACATCAGGCAGCGGACCACCGTCGACGTCAGAGGCGAGAAGATCCCCGACCGCGACCTGAGCACGACGACGCGGGCGATCGACTTCGACGGCTACTCGGGCGTCGATCTGGTCGACGAGACGAAGGCGCGCGGCGACGCCGTGGCCGGCTCCCGGGGCGACTGGATCGTGTTCGAGGACGTCGACCTCAAGCGCAAGCCCGTACGGGTGACCGCCGGCGTCGCTTCGATCGGCGGCGGCTCCTTCGGACTGCGCCTCGGCTCGCCCACGGGAAAGCTCGTCGCGACCGTCCCCGTCGCCGCCACCGGCGACGTCCGCACCTGGGGTACGGCGACCGCTTCGCTGAGCGGGGCGTCCGGCGTGAAGGACCTCTACCTCGTGTTCACCGGCGACCTGCGGATCAAGGATCTCGCCCTCACCAGGTAGCGCCATACGGGCAGGTTCGCCCCTGAATGACCGGTCCCCGGCACGACACATGAGGGTGGTTCCAGCGCGCGGCGTATCCGGGGATGATGCATTGCGCGGTGATGCTGGGAGCCTGGAGTCACGTGCTCGGGAGGCGTCACGGGATGCTGAGTCACGGGATGGTGCGTCACGGGATGCTGAGTCACGGGATGGTGCATCACGGGATGCTGAGTCACGGGATGGTGCATCACGGGATGGTGAGTCACAGGATGGTGAGTCACAGGATGGTGCATCACGGATGATGCTTCGCCGGGCGGAGAAGGCCGTAGCGGAGCCTGCGGCCTCCTGCCCGGCTCCGTGACATTTCCCGGGCCCGTGGGAAACTCCGAGTGCGCGAGGAGTTTTCATGAGGGACGACAACGCTGTGCGGGCCACCCTGCGTGACGCGACGGGGCGAAGCTTCCCGGAAAGGGCGTCAGCGAGCGGCGCCGTGACATGCGGGACCGTGGGACCAGCGGGGGCAGTGTGCCCATGGGGCGGGGCAGTGGGCCGGGTTGGGGTCGGGGCCAGGTCGGAGCCGGGGCCGGTGTCCGTAGGCGCTACGACGGGGGCTTGCTCCGGCCGGCCGTAATAGTTGCGATCAGGTGCATACCGCTGTCGCGGTCGCGGGCGCGGTGGTTGCCGGCACGGTCTTACGCCGGCCTCCACAAACCCCCGCCTCCGCGCCCCGCTCTCCCGCCATATCGCCCGCGGAGGTGACCTCCAGGCCGAGGATCTCCCTGCAGCCGTCGATGTTCATGCTGGGGGCCCATCGGAACGCACGCTCCCGACCGCCGCGCCTTCCCTGTCCCGCGGCCCATCGGGGGCTGAGGCAGGTGCGGCGGCTCAGTGGGACCCCGACATCGAGCAGGATCCTCACTAGGCCTTGCGCCGCGTCGCGCGCAAGGTTGCCGTGCCCGCCGGCCAGCCGAGCCGCTGGAACAATGTGGCCGGCTGCTGCGGGTAGCGGCCCTCTCCCTGGCCCCCTGCCCCTGCCCATGGCACTGGCCGCGCCCCGTGCCCCTGGCCGTGGCCGTGGGTGGCGTCCGGCGGCCGTCGCCTCTCGGTAGCGGCCCGGGCCCGGCGGTGGGCTTGCGTCTTCGGCTTTGGAGCCCGGCGAGATCACCGGCCAGGTCTGCCAGCCTGTGGCCTTGACCATGTGCGGGATGGCGGTCCCTGTCCCTGTCCCTGTCCCTGTCCCTGTCCCTGTCCCTGTCACGGTCACTGTCTGCGGGC
Source organism: Microtetraspora sp. AC03309 (assembly GCF_020826795.1). Classification (NCBI taxonomy): domain Bacteria; kingdom Bacillati; phylum Actinomycetota; class Actinomycetes; order Streptosporangiales; family Streptosporangiaceae; genus Microtetraspora; species Microtetraspora sp. AC03309. The sequence goes on from NZ_JADDIL010000107.1 coordinate 21,771, forward strand.
CCAGGCGCGGGGGCGGTGTTTGGGATAGCGGTGG
>NZ_JADDIL010000108.1:0-21707 GCF_020826795.1 Microtetraspora sp. AC03309
CTACCACCAGGTAGGCCCCGAGACGGGGACCGCCACTTCAAGTTCTACGAGCTACGGGACAACCTCCGAGATCCTGCGAGCGGTGGAGGCACCGCTTGGGCACCGACTGCCCACCGCGTACGTCGACCTGGCCCGTCGACACAACGGAGGTACATTGGCCCGCGATGCCCATCCCGCGCCCACTCGAACCACCTGGGCCGAAGACCACATTGGCGTGGTCTCGCTAGCTGCGATCGGTCGAACTGCGGACTTCAGCCTGTGCGGCGAGCGTGGGAGTGCATTCTGGGTGGCGGAATGGGGCTACCCCGACATCGGTATCTACATCGCGGATTGTCCTTCGGCCGGCCACGACATGATCGCCCTCGACTACCGCTCACCTGGCGAGCCGACCGTCGTCCACGTCGACCAGGAGTGGGGTTACCGAGTCACGGTCCTCGCCCCCGACTTCGAAACCTTCGTTACAGGGCTCGTCTACGAGTCCAAGTACGACATGGACGACGCGGCGCCAGATCCGCAGCGATGAAGACCTGATGTCCATCCCGTCTGCCATCGACCCACTCGTCTGGGCGAACTTGAACCCGAAGGTCATTCAGGCGCTCCTGGGGCACGCCACGATCGCCGAGACGATGGACACCTACGGCCACCTGTTCCCCAACGATGAAGATCTGGACAGAGGTGCGGTCGAAACCATGATCGCAGCGGTGCTGGCGAAACAGCGCCGGAACAGCGGGACCTGACCCGATCACAAACGCAGGTCGGAGACGTAGAGGCGGACGAGTCGGCCTGTAGGCCGGGTTCTGTGGCCGGCTTTCGCCGGCCGGCGGCCATCCATCTAGGACCGCCGTTGCCGGCGGTCTCAAGCGGTCTACCCGCGCGGCTCGGGCGGGCAGCCCTCGAACGTCGCGCGCGGGACGCTCCTCGCGAAGCGTCCCTTCTTGACCTTGCTCCAGGTGGGGTTTACCGAGCCGCCCACGTCACCGTGGGCGCTGGTGGTCTCTTACACCACCGTTTCACCCTTACCCCCGCGAAGGGGGCGGTCTGTTTTCTGTGGCACTGTCCCGCGGGTCGCCCCGGGTCGGCGTTACCGACCACCTCGCCCTGTGGAGCCCGGACCTTCCTCGGCGGGGCCGTGCCGAACACGAGACCCCGACGCGGCCGCCCGGCCGGCTCGTCCGCCGTGCGTCCCAGCCTAACGGCCTCCCAAGCACTGTCCAACCCGGCGGCAAGCGTCCGGAACCGGATATCACCGGCATCGTACGGCGCGAGCCGCCGCCGGGCCCGGGTCAGCCCAGGTGAGCGGTGTCGTTGAGCGCCCGCACGACCGCGGGGCCGTCGGCGTAGTAGTCGATCACCGAGAGGCACGCCACATCGAGATGCATTCGGTAGAGCGCCTCCGGAGGCGCCATGAGCGCGAAGCGGACCAGCAGCTTGATCGGGGTCACGTGCGAGACCACGAGCACGGTCTTGCCCTCGTGCTCGGCGATGATCCGGTCCCTGGCCCGCTCGACCCGCTGTCCCGCGGCGGCGAAGCTCTCTCCTCCGGGCGGGGCGACGGAGGGGTCGCCGAGCCACGCCGCCAACTCCGCCGGCCAGCTCCGCTGGATCTCGGCGAACGTGTGGCCCTCCCAGGCGCCGAAGTCGGCCTCCCTGAGGTCCTGCTCGATCCGCACCGGAACGCCGGTACGCGCGGCGACCGCCTCTGCCGTCTGCCTGGCCCGCGTCAGCGGGGAACTCACGATCACGTCGACGGCGTACGGCTCGCGCGAGAGCCGGAGCGCGGCGGCCTCGGCCTGGACGCGCCCCTTGGGTGTGAGGGAGGGATCACCCAGGCCGGAGAAGCGCTTCTCCACAGAGAGCGGCGTCTCCCCGTGCCGGAGCAGCAGGAACGACGTGGCGACACGGGTGGGCCGGGGCATCCAGCCGGTGCCCTCGGCCCTCGTTCCGGCCTTGCCCTCGGTCCTGTCCTCGCCCCTGCTCTCGGCCCGCTCTGGCGCCACGCCCCCGGAAAGGGTGACGGTCCCAGAGGGGGTGACCAGCTCGGAGGGGGTGACCAGCTCGGAGGGGGTGACGGCCTCGAACAGGGTGGCGGGGGCGGGCGGAGTGACCGGCGCGGAAGGGGTGATGGGCGCGGTCACGGAGGCGGCGACGCCCGTGGACTCCCACTTCAGGCCCTTGGCGGCGGCGTCCATCGCCTCGTTGGCGAGGCGGTCGGCGTGGCTGTTCTGCGCGCGCGGAATCCACTTCCAGGTGACCCGCAGCCGCCGCGCGAGCGCGCCCGCTTCGAGCGCGAGCGGCCGCAGGCCCTCGTTCTTGATCTTCCAGCGGCCGGCCATCTGCTCGATGACGAGCTTGGAGTCCATCCGCACCTCGGCGGAGGCCCCCTCGCCACCGAGCGCCAGCAGGGACTCAAGGCCCGCGATCAGGCCGCGGTATTCGGCGACGTTGTTGGTCGCGGTGCCGATCGCCTCGGCGGACTCGGCGAGCACACGACCGTCGGCGTCCTTCACCACGGCCCCGTATCCCGCGGGACCGGGATTGCCCCGGGAGCCGCCGTCGGCCTCGACGAGGAACCTCACAGGCCGGACTCCGCGGTGCGGACCAGGATCCGGCGGCACTCCTCGCAGCGGACCACCTCGTCGTGCGCGGCCGCGCGGATGCGGTTGAGGTCGGCGATGGACAGGCTGGTCCGGCAGCCGAGGCAGCGGCCGCCGTGCAGCATCGCGGCGCCGACCCCCGACTGCTCACGCAGCTTGCCGTACAGCGCCAGCAGGTCATCGGGGATGTCGGCGGTGATCGCGGGGCGCCGGCTCTGGAGCTCGGCCGCCTCCTTGTCGATCTCCGCGAAGGCCCCGTCGCGCCGGCCTTCGGCGACCGCCAGCGTCGCCGCCACCTCGTCGCGCCGTCCCTTGACGGTCTCGACCCGCGCGTCGGCCGCCTCGCGGCGCTCCATGATCTCCAGCACGACCTCTTCGAGGTCACCCTGGCGGCGCTGCAGGGAGGCGATCTCGGACTGGAGGCTCGCCAGGTCCTTCGGGGAGGTCACCTGACCCGAGTCGAGCCGCTTCTGGTCGCGGTCGGCCCTGAGGCGGACGGCGTCCACGTCCGCCTCGGCCTTGGTCTGCTCCCTGGCCAGGTCACCGGCCTCAGTCTCGGCGGCGATCGCCTCCGTGGCGGCCCGGGCGAGGTTCTTCGACAGGTCGTCGATCTCGGCGAGCTCGGGCAGGGTGCGGCGGCGGTGCCGCAGCCGGTCGAGACCCGCGTCGAGCTCCGCCAGATCGAGCAGACGCTTCTGTGCTTCGGGTGCGGCCTTCATCCCAGATCCTCAAGGTGCTCGCGGGGGCGAATACGGTGTCGTCGACGTCCACGCGTCGGTGACGATGCGGGAGACGCGCGCCTCAACATTAATGCCCTTCGCGGCCAGCGCGGACGTCAGACGCTCGGCGGCGTCGGCCAGCCAGGGCCACTCGGTCGCCCAGTGCGAGGCGTCGATCAGCGCGGGGCCTCCCTCGGCCTCCATGAACTCGCTCGCCGGGTGGTGGCGGAGGTCGGCGGTCAGGAACACGTCGGCTCCCGAGGCGCGTGCCGTACCGAGGAGGGAGTCGCCCGCTCCCCCGCTGACCGCGACGGTGACGACGGGGCGGTCGGGGTCGCCGGCCACGCGCAGCGGGCCGGCCGTGCCGGGCAGGCCGGAGGCGGCGCGCTCGGCGAAGGCGCGCAGGGTCATCGGGGACGGCAGCGTCCCGATCCGGCCGAGGCCGCGGCGCGGGTCGTCCACGGCGGGTAGCAAGGGGCGCAGTTCACCGGACAGGCCGACGGCGCGGGCCAGCGCGTCGGAGACACCGGGGTCGGCGACGTCGGCGTTGGTGTGCGCGGTGTAGAGGGCGACGTCGTTCCTGATCAACCGGTGGATCACACGGCCCTTGAAGGTGGTGGCCGCGACGCTGGTCGTGCCCCGCAGATAGAGAGGGTGGTGCGTGACGATCAGATCCGCGCCGTATTCGAGCGCCTCGTCCACGACGACCGAGACCGGGTCGACGGCGAAGAGGATCCTTCTCACGTCCTGCGCGGGATCACCGCACACCAGCCCGACCGCGTCCCAGGACTCCGCCCAGGCGGGGTCGTACAGTGTCTCCATCTGGGCAACGACGTCCGCAAGCACACGCGCAGACTACCGCCGCCGGGGCTTTCCGAGATCACCACGGTCGCCTACCGTGAATGGATCCAGGCTCGGCCGATCGGGAGAGCGGTGAGTGTAACGTCCCGGACCAACACCGTATAGAAGGGACTCCAGCATGCCCTCTCGCGATCTCCACAGGGACGCGGTCGTCGCCGACACTCACAACGACCTTCTCATGGCCGTCTCGGCCCGCCCGCCGCACCAGTGGGCCTCGTTCTTCCGGCGCCAGTGGCTGCCGCAGCTCGTCGAGGGCGGGGTGGACGTCCAGGTCCTCCCGGTGTTCATCGACCGCGAGTTCCGCCCCGAGGGATCCCTCCGCCAGACGCTGCGGATGATCGAGTGCGCGCACGTGCTGGCCGAGGGCAACCCCGAGTCCGTACGGCTCTGCCTCGACGGCGACCAGATCGACGAGGCGCTCGCGCTCGGCCGGATCGCCCTGGTCCTGGCCATGGAGAGCATGCCGGGCATCGACGACAGCGTCGAGCTCATCCCGACCGTGCACCGGCTCGGCGTGCGGGTCGCCTCGATCGCCCACTGGGGGCGCACTCCGCTGGCCGACGGCAGCGGCGAGGACGCCACCGGCTCCCGGCTGACGGCCGCGGGCGTCGAGGTGCTCAAGGAGATGGAACGGCTGGGCATGATCTTCGACGTGTCGCACCTCGGGGCGACCGGCGTGGAGCACGTCCTGGAGATCGCCACCCGTCCGGTCATGGCCACGCACTCCTCCGCCCGCGCGCTGCGCGACCACCATCGCAACCTCACCGACGCGCAGCTCCGCGGCGTCGCCGCGACCGGCGGCGTGATCTGCGTGAACTTCCTCGCCGCCTTCCTCACCGAGGACGCGCGCGCCGCGACCGTGGACCATCTGGTGGATCACATCGAGCACATCGCGGGCGTCGCGGGCATCGACCATGTGGGTCTCGGCCCGGACTTCATCCGGGAGGTGTACGCCGACCTCACCCCGCCGTGCTGCGAGGACGTCAGCTTCAGCGGGCTCGACACGGACGCGGCCATCCCGGGCCTCGACGGCCCCAGGGGCATGCCGCTGGTCACCGAGGGGCTGCTCAAGCGCGGCTTCTCGGAGGAGGAGACCCTCAAGATCCTCGGTGAGAACGTGGCCCGCCTGTTCCGGGCGGAGCTGGGGCGCCCCCGGTGAATCTCGACGCGATGCTGGTCGATCTGGAGGAGCTCGTCCAGTGCGAGTCGTACTCCACCGACCATGCGGCCGTGGAACGCAGCGCGAAGGCGGTGGCCGCGCAGGGACTGCGCCTGCTCGGCGCGGAGCCCGAGACGATCGTGATCGACGGCGTCACCCACCTGCGGTGGTCGTTCGGCACGCCGCGGGTGCTGCTGCTCGGCCACCATGACACCGTGTGGCCGATCGGCTCCCTGCTCGCGCACCCCTGGTCCGTGATCGACGGCGTGGCCCGCGGGCCGGGGGTCTTCGACATGAAGGCGGGGCTCGTGCAGCTGTTCCACGCGCTCGCCTCACTGCCCTCTCTCGACGGGGTCTGCGTGCTGGTCGTGGGCGACGAGGAGCTGGGCTCGCCGACGTCCCGGCCGCTCATCGAGTCCGTCGCGGCGGGCTGCTCGGCCGCGTTCGTCCTCGAGGCGAGCGCCGGCCGGGGCGCGCTCAAGATCGCCCGCAAGGGTGTCTCCCGCTACGAGCTCCTCGTGTACGGCAAGGCCGCGCACGCGGGTCTCGAACCCGAGCTCGGCGCCAACGCGGGAGTCGAGCTGGCGCACCAGATCCTGGCGATCACGGAGATCGCGCATCAGGTGGACTCCTCGTCCGACGCGGGCATGGTCTCGGTCACGCCCACCCTGCTCTCGTCGGGGACCAGCACGAACACCGTCCCCGCGACGGGCCGGGTGGCCATCGACGTCCGTGTGCCCGACCTCGCGTCGCAGAGCCGGGTGGACGAGCTCATGCGTGCGCTCACCCCCCGGCTCCCGGGCACGCGGCTGGAGCTCCTGGGCGGCCCGAACCGGCCTCCCCTCGATCCCGCGTCGTCGGCCGCCCTGTTCGCCCGTGCCGTACGGACGGCGGAGGATCTCGGCATGGGACCGCTCGAGGGCGTGGCGGTCGGGGGCGCGTCCGACGGCAACTTCACCGCCGGTGCGGGCTGCCCCACCCTGGACGGCCTGGGCGCGGTGGGTGGTGGGGCGCACGCCGCGGACGAGCACGTGATCACGGGTGAGATGCCGGTCCGCGCGCGGCTGGTCGCGGCGCTCGTCGGCTCGGTGCTCGCGGAAACCGCGCCGTGACCGGCGGCGGGGACCACGGCGCGCCCGCCCCGGCGGCGGAAACCACGGGCACGACGGCGGACACGGCGGTGGACACGGTGGTGGACACGGTGGTGGACACAGCGGCGGAAACCACGGGCACGGCGGCGGACACGGCGGCGGCCGAAGCCGCGGCGAGAAGCGGCGTGCGGATCCGCGAGCTGCACGACATTCCGGACTTCGAGCGGGTGGTCCGGGTGTTCGATGAGATCTGGCACCCTGAACCCCACAATCCGCCCATCACCGTGGAGCTCATGCGCGCGCTGTCGCACGCGGGGAACTACGTGGCGGGGGCGTTCGACGGGGACACCCTCGTCGGGGCCTCCGTCGGGTTCTTCGCCGCCCCCGCGGGCGAGGCCCTGCACTCGCACGTCACGGGCGCCGTCAGGCGCGGCGCGGGCTTCGCGCTCAAGCTCCACCAGCGGGCCTGGGCCCTGCGCCGGGGCCTGCGCCGGATCACCTGGACCTTCGACCCGCTCGTACGGCGTAACGCCCACTTCAACCTGGCCAAGCTGGGCGCCCTGCCGGAGGAGTACCTGCCCGAGTTCTACGGGCCGATGGCCGACGCCGTCAACGCCGACGACGAGTCCGACCGTGTGCTCGCGGTCTGGCGGCTGGACGCTCCCCGCGTCGTCCGGGCATGCGGGTTCGCGCCCTACCTTCCGGAGGTTCCCGGTGACGCGGTCAGGGGAATCTCCGACGAGGGCGGACGACCGATCGCCCGCGCGGTGGACGGCCGGGTGATCCTCGTCGCCGTCCCCGAGGACGTCGAGACGCTTCGTCACGCCGATCCCGGTGCCGCCAAGGCCTGGCGGCACGCCGTACGCGAGGTCCTCGGCGGCCTCATGGACGGCGGCGCGCGGGTGACCGGGTTCGCCGGCGGTCACTACGTGGTCCTGACCGCGCCGGGTAGGCCACCGGGGGTGACACCCGGGAGCGCCGGTGTGGGCGGGGCGTGAACAGGTCGGAGAAGAGACCATGAAGATCACTGGGGTGGAGCTGCGCCGCATCGCGATGCCGCTGGTCGCGCCGTTCCGGACGTCGTTCGGCGTGGAGCGCACGCGTGACGTGCTGCTGGTGCGGGTGGTGACGCCGGACGGCGAGGGCTGGGCGGAGTGCGTGGCACTGTCCGAGCCGGTGTACTCCTCCGAGTACGCCGACGGGGCCGCCGACGTCATGCGCCGCTTCATGATCCCGGCTCTGACCGCGTTGCCGCAGGTCGACGCGTACGGCGTGGGCCGGGCGCTGGAGCCGTTCAAGGGCCACAGGATGGCCAAGGCGGCACTGGAGACCGCCGTGCTCGACGCCGGGCTCCGCGCCGCGGAGCAGCCGCTCTCCGATTTCCTGGGCGCGTCGCGGGAGCGGGTGCCCTGCGGCGTCTCCGTGGGCATCATGAACTCGATCCCCGAGCTGCTCGACGCGGTCGAGGGCTATCTGGCCGAGGGATACGTCCGGATCAAGCTGAAGATCGAGCCGGGATGGGACGTCGAGCCGGTGCGCGCGGTCCGCGAGCGGTTCGGCGACATCATGCTGCAGGTGGACGCCAACGCGGCCTACACGCCGGCCGACGCGCCGCACCTGGCCCGGCTGGACGCGTTCGGCCTGCTGCTGGTCGAGCAGCCGCTGGCGAACGACGACCTGGTCCGTCATGCGGAACTGGCCCGGCGGATGTCGACGCCGCTCTGCCTGGACGAGTCGATCGAGTCGGCCGCGCACGCCGCCGCCGCGATCTCGCTCGGCGCCTGCTCGGTGGTCAACATCAAGCCCGGCCGGGTGGGGGGCTACCTCGAGGCGCGCCGGATCCACGACGTGTGCCGCGCGCACGGGGTGGCGGTCTGGTGCGGCGGCATGCTGGAGACCGGCATCGGCCGGGCGGCCAACGTCGCCCTGGCCGCGCTGCCGGGGTTCACTCTGCCGGGCGACACGTCGGCGTCCCGGCGCTACTTCGCGACCGACCTCACGCCGCCGTTCGAGCTGCGCGACGGCCACCTCGACGTGCCCACGGGTCCCGGCATCGGGGTGGATCCGCTGCCCGACATCCTGGACGAGATCACCACGTCACTGGAGTGGATCCCGGCCTGACCTGCGGGTAGAGCTCGACTGTTGGGGGACTCTAGAGGGACGTTTGCCCAGTTTTGATGGATAATCTCCCTCTTATCCCCTCGTACTGACCTACTGTGATCATCTGGTCACGGGGGGATCGGGTGAGCGTTTGGCACGGATGGTCCATCAGGACGCGCCTGACGGTGGTCTCGAGCGTCGTCATGGCGCTGCTCTGCACCATCGCGACGGTGTTCATCCTGCTCGCCGTCCACGGCGGCGCCACGGACTACCGCGAGGAGCAGCTGGTCTCCGACGCCGTGCGGATCGTGCAACAGGTCCGGCGCAAGGGCATCCCCACCTCCATACCCGATCCCGGTGACGTCTCGGCCCAGCTGTACAACCCGGTCGGGACGCAGGTCGCCGCGACGCCGGACGTGAAGGGCATGCCGCCGCTCGGCGACTTCGGCACGCCCGACATCGACAACTACGCCATCAGGCACCTGTGCGACATGCCCTCCTTCCCCGGCGACTGCAAGATCGTGCTCGCCTTCCCGATCGACCTGGCGAACGGGGTCTGGTGGCTCTACGCCTCCACCGCGCAGGTGCCGTGGTACGTCAGCGCGCCGTTGCTGAGCACGCTCGTCGGCGGCTCGCTCCTGTTGGTCCTGCTGACGGCGCTGGGCGCCTACCGGACCGTCGGCAGGACGCTCGAACCGGTCGACGCCATCACCGACAAACTCGCGAAGATCACCGGCAGTGACCTCAGCCAGCGGGTGCCCGTCCCGCACTTCCAGGACGAGCTCAGACGGCTGGCCGAGACGGCGAACCAGACCCTGGACCGGGCCGAGTCCGCGGTCGACCAGCAGCGCCGGTTCGCCTCGGACGCCTCGCACGACCTGCGCAGCCCGCTGACCGCCATGCGCGCCGAGGTCGAGGAGGCGCTGCTCCATCCCGGCGAGACCGACTGGGAGGAGACGGGCAAGGCACTGCTGGAGAGCCTGGAACGGCTCCAGGATCTGGTCACCGACCTGCTGCAGATCGCCCGGCTCGACGCCGGCGCCCCGGGACAGCTGGAGCCGATCGACCTGGCCGAGATGGTGGCGTGCGAGCTCGACCGGCGGCAGCGCGGCGTCACGGTGACGCGGCGGCTCGCTCCCGGTGTGGTGATCAATGGTGATCGGCTCCGCCTCACCCGGCTGCTGACCAACCTCCTCGACAACGCCGAGCGGCACGCCGAGTCCAACGTGGCAGTCATCGTCGAGCGCCAGGGGGATTCGGCCGTGCTCGAGGTGGTGGACGACGGCGGCGGCATCACGCCCGACCAGCGGGAGATCGTGTTCCAGCGCTTCGCCCGGCTCGACGCGGCCCGCAGCAGGGACGCCGGGGGCACCGGCCTCGGCCTGCCGATCGCCCGGCAGATCGCGGAGAGCCACGGCGGTTCGCTGACCCTCGAGGACTCCGCCAAGGGCGCGCGGTTCGTGCTCCGGGTGCCCGTGGCCGGCTCGGCGACCGACTCGACGACCGACTCGGCGGCCGGCTGAGTCAGCGGGGCTCGTGGAAGGCGATGACCGTGGGAACCGGCGCCTTGAGCGCCTCCACGACGGCCTCCCCCAGTTGCTCCGGGCGTTCCGCCCTCCTCCCCCGCGCTCCGTACGCCGAGGCCAGGGTCATGAGGTCCGGCGCGTGGAGGTCGACCCCCACGGGCGGCATGCCGCGCCGCGTCATCTCGTCCCTGATCTCCCCGAAGCCGCCGTTGACCGCGACCACGATCGGCAGGCTGAGCCGCAGTTCGACGGCGGTCGCCAGCTCCTGGACGCTGAACTGCAGCGCGCCGTCCCCCGCCAGGACCACGACCGGCCGGTCCGGCCTGCCGACCTTGGCTCCGATGCCCGCGGGCAGCGCGAACCCGAGCGTGCCGTACCCGGCGGGGAACAGGAACCGGCCGGGCGGGTCCATGGGCATGCCGACGATCGCGCCGTGGTAGCTCATCATCGAGTTGTCACCGACCACGACCGTGTCCGCCGGCATGGCCTCGCGCAGCGCCACCAGTTGCGGCGCCCACCTGTGGGTGAGATCGCGCAGCTCCGCGTCGCGCTCGCGCTCCACCGGGTCCTCCGGCACGGGCGCGTCACCCGCCGCCGGCACCCGTACGGCGAGGCCCTCAAGGGCGAGGGCGGCGTCCGCCACGACCGGCACGTCGGCCACGTGATCCCCGTACATCTGCCCGGGATCGACGTCCACCCGGATGAGCGTGCCGGTCAGGGTGAAGCGGTCCTCCCACAGATCCGCGGGACCGAGTTCGGTGCCGACCGCGAGCACGACGTCACAGGAGGCGAGCCAGCGGCGGACGCCGGCGAGGTGGAGGGTGGCCCCCAGGCACAGGGGGTGGCTCTCCGGAACGGCGCCCTTGCCGTTCACCGTCGTGACGACACGGGCCCCGGTGCGCTCGGCCAGCTCCATCGCGAGCCGTCCGGTGACCGGCTCGTCACGGCCGGGCTGCTGCGCCCCGCCGCCGAGGACGATCCCCGGCCGCCGCGCCGCGCGCAGGAGCCGGGCGGCCTCGTCCAGCGCGCCGGGGTCCGGGACGCGCGGCATCGGCCGGTACGGCGTCGCGAGGTCCGCCGTCCCTACGCGTTCGAGCAGGTCGGCGGGCACCTCGACGTGGACGGGGCGCGGGCGGCCCTCCGTGAAGGCGGCGAACGCGCGGGCGACGGCGGCGGGGATCTCCCGGATCGAGGTGACGCGGTGGCTCCACGCGCAGAGCGCGTCCAGGGCGCCCGACTGGTCCTTGCTCTCGTGCAGGTAGCCGCGTCCCAGCCGGGGATGGTCGGTCGGCACTCCGGGTGACAGCAGCAGGACGGGCGAGGAGTCGGAGTACGCCTGGGCGAGCGCCGTCGCCGCGTTGACCACACCGGGACCGGTCGTGGTGACCGCGACGCCGGGGCGGCCGGTGACCCGCGCGTACCCGTCCGCCGCGTATCCGGCGCCCTGCTCGTGGCGCGGGGTCACGCAGGTGACGTTGTAGCGGGCCAGCTCCTGATAGACAGCCAGATTGTGCGTGCCGGGAATCCCGAAGATCGTGTTCACACCGTGGCCGCGCAGCGCGGCGACGAGCACTCCTGCCCCCGTGGCTTCCATTTCCACCCCCACCCGGAATTCGACCCTAGGGCTGGTACGTGCGCATCGTATCTTCGGGTTATCACAATGTGACAGAGAACCCCGTTTCCGGCCCATCCGGATATAAAGGTATTAGGGGGACTAAATTCTCAACGGACCACGATATTGGCGTCGGTCCGGCCGTTCAGAAGGTTGACGACGGACGCGACCGCCTGACGGGTCATCCGCTCCATCGACTGTTTCGTGTGGGACGCGATGTGCCCGGTGACATACATGCGGTCGCCGAAGTCGTTGAGCAGGTCCTTGGCGACGCTCGAATCCTGGTAGTAGCCGTCGAAGACCGCCATGCCGAGCAGTCCGGCGGCGAGCGCGTCACGCAGCGCCTCGGGGTCGACGACGCACGCGCGGGCGGTGTTGACGAGGATCGTTCCAGGTCGGACCCGCCCCAGGATCCGATGGTCGATCATTCCGGCGGTCTCCGCGTTGCCGCCCACCATGACGACGAGGACGTCGCTCCACTCGGCGAGCTCGGGCAGCTGTCTGAACCGCAGTCCCAGGGCCCGCTCCTGGTCCTCTCTCCGGGTGCGGTTGTAGTAGGAGACCCGGCAGCCGAACCCGCGGCTCAGGATCGTGGCGATGCGCGTGCCGATCTGCCCGAGCCCGACGATGCCGATCTTCTTGCTGACGAGCTCGTCGGGCAGCTCGCCCGCGTCCGTCCAGTGCGGATAGACCGTGCCGAGGTGCCGCGGGATGCGCCTGCCGGCGTTGATGATCTGCCCGATGGTGAATTCCGCCACCGCGTCGGGAGTGCGTTCCGGCGTGTTCGTCACGATGATCCCGCGCCGCCGGACCGCCGCGACGTCGATGAAGGTCTCGTAGCCGATCCCCAGGAAGGCGATGACCTTGAGGCCGTACGCGAGTTCCAGCGCCTCCTCGGACACGTGCTCCTCGCCCCCGTGCAGGTAGGCCACCGCGTCCGCGAGCTCGTGCCGCAGCGCCTGCGCGGTCAGCGGCTCACCGCGGCCGACCGGGACCACCTGGAAGCCGAGGCCGTACAGCGGGGCGAGAAGCCGCTCGTCGATGCCCGCACCGCTCACCACGATCTTCGCCGCGCCGACCACCGCCCCCATGCGCGCCGCCCCGTCAACCACGACATCCACGGCGGATATATGCCCGCTCGTCCGCATTTGAGGCATGATCAGGTCTTTCGGACTCAAAAGCTGGCATTTCGGATTTCCGATGCGGCAGCCCTTCTCGTCGAAAGACCTCATCACGGCCCGGGAGCCGGTCGCGCCGCGTCGGGAAACCCGAAATACCACAACGGTGTTGGCGTCCCCAAGTGTAGGTCCGGCCAGGACTGTCGGCCTCCCACCGGCGGGGAATTTCTCCTTGACTTATTGTTGTAATCGAATTCAGCGGTAAGAATGGCTCCAATCCGTGCCGACGACGCAGCCGGCCGGGTCGTCGTGGCGAGGGGGATCCATGAAACTTCAGCCGCGCCAGCAGCTCCTGGAGCTCTGGGAGGCCACAGCCCGCACCTCTTACCAGGAGAGGTCGTGGGTCTGGGGTGGGCGCGACGGCTCCAACTCGATCTCGGACGCCGAGCAGCTCCTGTGCCTGATGTATCCCGCGGCGGAGCTTCCCGGCTTCCGGCTCGACACTCCGGACGAGACGTCGGACGACGTCCTCGACACGCTGGGCACGCTGGGCGACAGCGTCGAGATCCCCCGGCTGCTCCTGCGGCTCTTCTCGCACTACCTGCACACCTACACGGGCGCGGACGGCAAGGCGATCTTCTCCGGCGGCAGCTACTTCCAGCCCTCCGCCCCCGACGACGAGATCACCCCAGACCAGCGCGAGATCGACGTCGTCGACTCCTACTCGATGTCGATCACGCTCATGCTGAGCATTCTCGGCTTCCTGAAGGTCTTCCGGCAGAGCGTGCGGCGTGAGGGCATCCGCAGGGAGATACGCGAGCTGGAGACCCTGGCCAGCAACCGGCTCTCGGCCGCCATGGTCGGCATGCTGCGCAGCTTCTCCGTCAACACCTTCGAGCCCGGGTCACCGCAGGGACAGGCACTGCTGCGCACCGCCAACCAGACGGGCGCGCCCACGCGGCGGGTCCTCGACGACTTCCAGAAGCAGCTCCAGGCGGTCCGGGCCGGCCTGCGCGACCTCACGATCGGTTCCGGCGTCGTCGATCTCGACAACCCGAACCTGCTCTTCGAGTGCGGCTGGTCCTGGGGGGTCGTCAAGGACGCCCCGACCGTCGACACCGAGCGGGAGGTGGGCCCACAGCCCAAGGGCATCGCGGCCGACACGCCCTACCTCTACTTCACGGTGAACGCCCTGGTCGGTCTGGTCGACCTGTGGTCGGAGCGCACCCGAGTCCTCGGCCTGCTCGACGACTCCCAGCAGCAGCTCGCCGCCGCGCTCCAGCTCCGCTGGGACCTCACCCAGGGCTACTGGCGCACCGTCGCCACGTACGGCAGGGGCCGCTGGCCGCTGGAGGACATCCCGTGGCGGACCACCGACGGCAAGGAGTCCGACTACTACAGCCTCGGCGTCACCGCCATGGTCGTGCAGTACCTCTCCCGCAACAGAGCCGGCGACGTGGACCTCAACCGGGTCGCGGGCGTCCTGGAGGAGCTGGCGATGCGGGCGCGCATCACCCGCCGGGCGATCCCCGGCGACCCGCCGGTCGCCTTGCACGCGCCGGGCGTACGGGTGAACCTCTCCGGCACTGAGGAACTCGGCCCCCCGATGATCTGGGTCGTCTCCGACTTCGCCATCACGCTGCTCAAACGGACGATCTGGGTGGCCAACGTCGCGCAGAGCTCGCGCACCAGAGAGCGGCTGCACAACCTGGCCGACCTGATCTGGCAGCACATCCTGTCGCGCCAGTTCAACAGCGGCCTGCACAAGGGCCTGTGGGACCAGCCCGCGAACGCCTTCCCCGACGTCGTCATCCGGCAGGAGCAGCCCTCGTGGTACTTCACTGAGCGGATCGTGGAGTTCCTCGTCTCGCTGGCCCAGGCGTCGGGCGAGTCGCCGCTGCGCAGCGCGCAGCTCTTCGACATCGCCAGCGACATGCTGAGCGAGGCCGAGCATCTCCTCAACAGGGAGCAGGTCCTGCGCCCGGTCCTGCCGGGGCAGAACATCCGCTCCAGCGTCAGCGGCGTCCAGGCGGGGCTGCAACGGGCCCGCGCCATCATGGGCGAGCGCCCGGCCAGCGCGATCGCGCTGATCACCAACGCCCTGCTCGAACTGGAACGTCAGGCGACCGCTCGCGAGAACGCCTCGGAGGCGATGTAGCGATGCTCGTGTTCGCCATCTCCGACAAGGGCGGCACGGGCCGCTCGGTCACCAGCAGCAACATCGTGTACCGCCGCGCGCTCCAGGGCAGCGACGTGTGCTACCTCGACTTCGACTTCGGTTCTCCCACGGCCGGGGCCATCTTCAGCGTCAGCTCGGTGGCGCGGGGCACCGCGCAGGGCGGCATGCACCGCTACCTGGAGGGCCGGATCGCCGATCCGCACCGGATCGACATCTGGTCCGAGTCCGACCGCGAGGGGCTGCGCACCAAGCCTCCCGGAGCGGGCCAGATGGTGCTCTTCCCCGGCGACGAGGGCGGCGGCGAGTTCTCCACGGTGAGCGAGGAGATGCTGCAGCGCTGCGTGCGGCTCTTCGCCCGGCTGGAGGAGGAGTTCGACCTGTGCCTGGTGGATCTCAGCGCCGGCCGCTCGTTCGCCGCGCAGATGGCGCTCGCCGCCACGGCGCGGCTGCCCGGGGTTCCCTACCGCTGGCTCGTCTTCCACCGGTGGACCCGGCAGCACATCATCGCGGCCGACGGCCTCGTGCGTGGTCAGCAGGGCCTGCTGGCGGTGGGCGTGCAGCACGGGCACGACGAGGAGGTCCTGGCCGACCACATCCGCTTCGTCCGCACCGCCGTTCTCGAACCCGACGCCGCCGAGCTGGAGGGGCTGCGCGAGACGCAGAAGGCCTGGTTGAACGAGTGCGACCGCGAACTGCGCGAGCTGGCCGGCCGGCACCGGGTGGGACGGACGTCGATGCTCGGCAAGATCCCGCTCGATCCGGTGCTTCAGTGGCGCGAGCAACTCATCTCCGACGAGGACGTGCTGTCCAGCCAGATCGCCAACGCCGAGACCGTCGCGGCCTTCGACGACCTGGCCAAGAAGATCGTCGACGACAGCGCGTGGGAGGCTCTGTGACACCGGCGTACGCCACGTTCGGTGAGGTCGCGGCGGAGCGCAGGATCGCCTCCGCCCCGCTGTCCCACGTGTCCATCGAGCTGGGACACCTCTACATGGAGGACTTCCAGGCGGGGCCGGAACGGCTCAGGGAGCAGTTCCGGCAGGTGGCGCCGTGGGCGGAGACCATGCGCAGGAGCTGGCAGTCCCGGGTGCCCGGCGGCCGGGCCAGGGTCAGCACCTGCTTCCTGATCGACGACTACTTCAGCAGGTTCAGCACCCCGGCCGAGCTGGTGCCCATGGTGCTTGAGGCGGCGGCGGAGTGCGACCTGACCATCGACTACCTCGCCCGCGAGTCCGCCTGCGCCGAGGCGGACGGTGTGAAGCTCGCCCGGCTGGTGGAGGACCGGCTGGTCACCGACCCGCCCGCCGACACCAACGGCGCGCGCCCGCCGGTGACCGAGACGGGCTGGCTGTGCAACGGCGCGAGGTCCCCACACGGCGGTGCCGTACAGGCGATGGGGTCGGCGCGGGGGTGGGAGCCGCCCGCGCAGAACGCCAAGCGGCGGCACTCGATCTTCGTCGACGTCGAGCTGTGGGACACCGACAGCCGGGGACGCACCTGGTCGTGCCCGTTCCTCGCGGCGGTCTGGCAGCTGCTCCGCCTGGGGTTGATCCGCAACGAGGGCGAGCTGCCGGTACGGCCGCGGCCACGCGGTCCGTCGTTCCCCTCGGACTGGGACGAGCTCCCGGCGATCGTCCAGCTCAACCCGGCCGCCGCCCCGTTCAGCGCGTACTCCACGCTGTCGGTGCTCTCGTCGCGCTTCCTACCGGTCGAACTCGCCGTACGGACGATCCTCAGCCAGGTCTTCGTGGACGCCGAGGTGCTGGGGCAGGTGGCCGCGCGAAGCGCGGGTGAGGGCATCCCCCTGCGGGACGAGCTCGTCGATCGAATCTCCTACGTCTTTCTGGGAGTGTGACCCGCCGGATCCGTGATCGGAGCGCACATGCTGGTGATGGGGGAAGTCCGGACCGGGCTCCTGCAGAACTCCGGGGAGATCCCCGAATCACTGTGCCAGAGCGTCCTCGGACTGCTGTCCGGTGAGCGGGTGCGGGTCTCGCGCCGCCCCATCGTGTACGCGGTGTCGCCGGACCAGCTCACCGGTGTGGACTGCCGGCTGGCGTCCGCGTCGCGGGCCAGGGTCAGGGGCGTCGGGACGGTGTTGTCCCGGGCCTCGGTGACCGGCGGGCGGCTGCTG
Source organism: Microtetraspora sp. AC03309 (assembly GCF_020826795.1). Lineage (NCBI taxonomy): Bacteria > Bacillati > Actinomycetota > Actinomycetes > Streptosporangiales > Streptosporangiaceae > Microtetraspora > Microtetraspora sp. AC03309. The sequence continues at coordinate 17,094 of NZ_JADDIL010000108.1, forward strand.
CAGGGGTCCTCGCACATCCGGGTGGTGCGCAGCGAGTCCGACCACCGGCTGTCGTGGTCGCACTACCTGGCCAGGCCGGGCGTCGTCGAGGTCTTCGGCAAGGTACGCGTCCCCAATCTCGCCGAGGGTTTCGCCGAGAACGGCGCGCGGGACGACTGCCTTGACCTGGGCAGCGTGAGCGAGCGGTTCATGGACGCGGTTCAGGCGTCCCCGTTCCTGGACAGGAAGGCGCCGTTCAGGAGCGCCAGGACACGGCTGCGCTGGGTGGCGGAATGCGGGGGCGCGGGGAGCACCGGCACAGGGAGCACAAGCACAAGCACGGGCGCGGGCACGGGCACGGGCGCGGGCACGGGCACGGGCGCGGGCGCGGGCACGGGCACGGCGGGCGGGAGCGCGGCGGGCGGAGGCGCGGAAATCCCTGCGACCGGCGCTCTCTCCCCGGAGGGCCCGGCCATCCGGTTCACGCTCGGTCGTGACCAGGTGCGGACGCTGCGTCTGGTCCTGCCGGGCGGGTTCACCCCCGGCGTCGTGGACTTCTGCGAGGACCTGGCGCTGCACGACTGGCTGCTGACGACCCTGCTGGTCATCGTCGAGAGGGCCAGGGTCGGCACCGCCACGCGGGGGGAGGTCACGGCGAAGCTGGCTCCCGCGGTGGACCACCTGCTGCACCTGTGGATGCCGGCAGCCCGGCTGGACGAGGGGTTCGCGCCCTTCTGGGAGACCCTGGAGCGCCGCCCCGGATTCAGCCGTCAATGGCAGTCACTGGTCGAACGCGTACGCGACCAGATCGCGATCAACACGTTGGCTCTTCTCAGGGAAGCGGGCGGGTGGTAGATGCCGGTGCCAGGTAAGACGAGGTTCGCGCCCGAGATCATCCCCCGCACTCTCCGGAAGATCCTCATCACCGCGGCCGTCGGGGTTCCCACGTACTCCCTGACCAACGACAACGGACCGGCCTTCGACGGCGAGCACACGGCGTGGTCGCTGCTGCTGACGGTGTTCATCAGCGCCGTGGTGTTCCTGACGCAGTACCTCATCGAGGTCGACAGGCAACTCGAGGCGACCCGGCACGAGATGATCATCGGTCTGTCGCGGATCACCAAGGCGACCGAGCTGTTCAACCGGGTGGAGGCGTCGGCGGTGCAGACCGACGTGATCACCCAGCTGGTGAGCAACGCGACCAGGGTCGACAAGGAGATGCCCGCGCTGGTCCAGGCGTTCGCGCAGTCGGAGATCGCGCGGATATCCACGCTGCTGCGCGAGCTCAGCGAGGGCAACGTCATCTATGAGGGCGAGGACCGCGACTGGCTGCTCGGCCTGACCCGGAACACGCAGCGGACTCTCGACGCCCTCAGCCTCAACGTGGTGGACCAGGGGCCGAGCGAGTTCGACGGCGGCTTCTGGACGACGGACGCCGGCCAGCGCTATCTGGAGGCCCAGCGGGACCGGCTCAGGGGCGGGGTGCGGATTCGTAGGATCTTCTTCGTGGACCGCACGGAACGCGTGGAGTCGGAGATGTTCCGGCGGATCTGCAAGATGCACACGGAGATCGGGATCGATGTGCGGATCCTGACGCCCGGTCACCTGTCCAGCCCGCTGGGGTTGCTCGACTTCATCGTCTTCGACGACGACGTGAGCTATGAGATCACGCCGTCCGCGCCGCAGGTGGGCCAGATCACCACGCACACGTTCGTGCACACCCTGCTGGTGCTGGAACCGCCCCGGGTCAGGCAGCGGATCGAGCGGTTCAAGGAGCTGTGGGAGCTGGCGTCGGAGCCGTTGTGAACGACCGGTCGGGGCGGCAGATGTCCAGCCTGTCCCGGGTCTCCTCGTCGGCGCGGCCGTTCAGGACGGCCGAGACCAGCTCGGCGGTGGCCGGCGCGAGGGTGACGCCGAGCCCGGCGTGCCCGGTCGCGGCCAGCAGCCTGCGGTGGTCGTCGACGTATCCGATGATCGGGATGTGGTCGGCGCTCGCCGGGCGCAGGCCCGCCCAGTGGTGCTCGATCGGCCATTCCGCCACCGCCGGCATCAGGGTGGCCGCCCATCTGCTGACCTCGTCCCGCCCGGCGGCGGTCGGGGTGGGGTCCCCGACGCCCTCCTCGTACGTCACGCCGACGGCCAGCCGCCCGTCGTGCCGGGGCACCAGATACGGGTAGCCGGTGTGGCCGTCCGCAGTGATCTCGGCGAAGACGTGGTGGCGCAGCGGGTAGGTCGTGAAGCCGGGGCGGCGCACGTTGAACGCCTCGCCCTTGATCGGCAGCATGACGTCGGCGAGGGAGGGCAGCAGCAGCCCGCTGAGGTGGCCGGCGGCCACGACGACCGTGTCGGCGTGGATCACGCCGCCGTCGTGCAGCTCGACCAGCGCGCCCTCGGGGCTGGATGCCACGCGTAGGGCGCGGTCCCCCACCCGGACGCCGACGCCCGCGCGCTCCATCGTGCGGCGCAGGGCCTCCATCAGCTCGCGCGGGTCGAGGGCGAGCTCCTCGGGCAGCAGGAACCCGCCGACCACGGCCTCGCTGAGGAGGGGTTCGAGCGACCTGGCCTCGGCGGCGGTGAGCTGCTCGACCGCGAACGGCGAGGCGACCCACTTGGGCAGCACCACGGTCTCCAGGCGCGTCATCTCGTCGTCGTCGAGGGCCACCTGGATGTCGCCGCCGTCCAGGACCGCGACCTCGAATCCGGAGACCTCGGCCAGCTCGTCCAGCCAGCCGGGGTAGAGATCGCGGCTGTACTTGATCACGGGGCTCAACCGGCCGAGGCAGGAGCCCTCCGTCTGGGTGAGGATGCCGCCCATCGCCGCGTCGGAGGCCCCGAGGCCGAGCTTCGGCGCCGCCTCGACGATGACGACGCTCCTGCCCTCCGACCTGATCCTGTGCGCGATCGCGCATCCGATGACTCCGCCGCCAACGATCGCGACATCACAGGTCTCACGCACGCAAGCTCCCCATGCTTCGCCGTTTCCCGGCTTCCACAGTAGGTGAGGTCAGGACATTCAAGAAGGTCACACACGCGTGGCCCGCCCGAACTTTATCGCGAAAGAATCTTGGGAGTGGGGCGAACGCGCGAGATTGCTGGAGTTCCCCGTTGCGCCCCTATTGGATCGCTCGTACAACTCAAAGGGGGAGAATCCGGGAGAGGGAGGGCGTATGAGCAGGACCGCCGTCATCACGGGCGGGGCCTCGGGGATCGGCCGGGCGGTCGCCCGCGCGCTGGTCGCGCGGGGCCTGCACGTCACGATCGCCGACATCCGGCACGCCGAGAAGGCGGCCGGGGACCTCGGCTGCGCCCACGCCGCGCTCGACGTGACCGACGCGGCGGCCGTACGCGACCTGCTCGGCGCGGTGCGGGACGAGCACGGGCGGCTCGACTACGTGTTCAACAACGCCGGGATCGCGATCGGCGGGTACGCGGACGAGCTCACGCTCGACCACTGGAACGCCGCGATCGACGTCAACCTGCGCGGGGTGGTGCACGGCGTCCACGCGGCCTACCCGATCATGGTGCGGCAGGGGTTCGGGCACATCGTGAACACGGCGTCGCTGGCGGGGTTGACCCCGGCGCCGATGATGGCTCCGTACACCGCGACGAAGCACGCGGTGGTGGGCCTGTCGCTGGCGCTCCGCGCGGAGGCCGCGGCCAAGGGCGTACGGGTGAGCGTGGTCTGTCCTGGTTTCGTGGACACGCCGCTGCTCGACCACGCCAACCCGGGGCTGCCGCCTACGGAGGTCGGCGACCAGGCCCGGCGGGCGGCGGTGCGGGCGCAGGGGCGGCTCTACCCCGTGGACGCGATGGCCCGCGACATCCTGCGCGGGGTGGCGCGCGACCAGGCGTTCATCGTGGCGCCCGCCTCCGCCCGGTTCGCCTGGCGTCTCGCCCGGTTGTCGCCGGTCCTCGCGTCCCGGATCGCCGGTCTGGCGGTCCGCCGGGCGCCGTGGCGGGCCCCCTGGTGATCACGGGGCCCCGACCGTCGGGGCCCCGGCGGCCCCGACGGTCAGAGTGCCTGGTCGCCGCGGCCCCGGCGGTCAGAGCGCCTGGTATTCGAACCAGTCGAACCCGGCGGAGTTCGTGCCGGGGCCGCCGTTGGAGCTGGCGTACATGCCGACGTAGGCGCCGGTGAAGCCGCCCGCGACGGTGGAGCTGAGGATCCGGCCGTCGACGGGATCACCCAGGTCGCGCCACTCGCCCGGCGACGCGGCGTACCGCGCCTGGTAGTCCTGCCCGCGTGCCTCCACTCCCAGGTGGACACGGCCGGGAGGGATGTCCGCGCGGGCCAGCAGGCGATCGGTCCCGGCCTCCCGCCTGACCAGTTCGACCCCGCGCGCGGTCAGCACGACGAGGATGTGGAAGTCGTCGTTCTGGACCAGGGCCAGACCCGCGCACTCGTCGCCTTCCGGCGTGAAGTCGAGCGCGGTGTGCACGGCGAAGTCCCTGTGCTGCTGGCGCCTGGCGACCAGGCTCGGGTTCACCCGCTCCGCCAGCGTCTCCGGCCGCGCCCGCAACCAGAGGTGGCCGCCGGAGAGACTCCAGTACGGCTCGCGCGGTGTGCGCAGGTGGTTCCAGACGGGCGACAGCCGTACGGAGTCGAAGTGGTCGCAGGCGGGGGCGGCCGGAGAC
>NZ_JADDIL010000109.1:0-20620 GCF_020826795.1 Microtetraspora sp. AC03309
GGGGTGCGGCGGGTGGGGAGGAGGGTTCCGGCGAGCAGCGTTCCGGCCAGGACGACCGCGGAGTTGATCAGGATGGCGAAGCCGACGCCGGACAGGACCACGCCGGGACCGGAGGCGCCCAGACCGGCCATCCTGGCCGTGGCGAGCGCACTCATGATCGGAATGCCCATGGTGATGCCGACCTGCTGGGTCATCGTGGCCAGGCCGGTGGCCAGGCCCTGCTCCTCGTCCGGTACCCCGGACGTCGCGGTGACCATGAAGCCGACGATGGCGAGCATGTTGCCGACGCCGCCGACGAATGTGGCCACGAGCAGAAGCCAGATCCAGGTCCCGGAGGTGCCCAGCATGACCAGCGAGAGGGTGGCGGCGGCCTGGACGACCCCACCTGCCACGATGGTGGCGCGGCTGCCGAAGCGGCCGACGGCTCTTCCGCCGAGCGTGCCGCCGACCACGGTGCCGATGCCGAGGACGCCGAAGGCGAGGCCGGTGGCCATCGGGGAGTATCCGAGGACCTTCTGCAGGTAGAGGGTGAGCAGGAAGACCAGCGAGGTCTCGGTCGCGAAGGCGACCAGCCCTGCGGCATTGCCCCAGATCACGGTGCGCCGCTTCATGATGCGTACGGGCACGAGCGGCGCGGCGGTGTTCCTCTCGACGAACCAGAATCCGGCCAGCAGTACGGCGCCGGCGGCCAGCGCCACGAGGGGGGTGGCCGCGCCCCAGCCGGACTCGCCGGCCTGGGTGAGGCCGTAGACGAGGGCGAGCAGGCCGCCGGTGACGGTGAGCGCTCCGGGGACGTCCAGCTTGGGGTGCTCGGAGGGGCCGGAGTCCGTGACGAGAGAGGGGGTCAGGACCAGCACCAGGACGACGACGGGCACGTTGATGAGGAACGCCCAACGCCAGGACAGCAAATCCGTCAGCAGGCCTCCGAGAACGGCACCCGCGGTGAACCCCGCCGACATCAGCGCGCCGTTGAGTCCGAGCGCCTTCTCCCTCAGCGGTCCCTCCCTGAACGCCGTGGTCAGGAGGGACAGGCCGGCCGGGGTCACCATCGCGGTCGCGACCCCCTGCAGGACCCGGGCGGCGAGCAGAACCCCGGACGAGGTGGCGAAGCCTCCGAGGGCGGACGACAGACCGAGCAGGGCCATGCCTCCGAGGAAGAGACGCTTGCGCCCGAAAAGGTCGGCGATCCGGCCTGAGAGGAGGGTGAGGCCCGCGGCCGGCAGGGCGAAGGCCGTGGCTATCCACTGCAGCGAGCCCAGGGAGAAGTTCAGGCCCGCGCCGACGGCGGGAAGCGCCACGTTCAGGATGGAGAAGTCCACCGCGATCATGAATTGGGCCCCGAGCAGCAGGGTCAGCACGAGCTTCTCCCGCCCGTTCATGCGTATCGCCCGCGCCGGGCGCGGCGTGGTCACCGTGTCGGGTCGGTACGAGCTCCCGGGCTCCGGGCGCGGCGTCGGCGTCGGCGCAGGTACGGGTTCGGCCGCCGCCCGGAGGCCGTCGGCCGGTGAACTCGAGTCGAGTACTGACATGAAGGGTCCCTTCACATCCCAGAACCGGCTAATGGTTCTGTAGTTCCGTTAAGATGGGACCGACCCTAACAGGCAATGTGGCATTAATGGAACTGGAGACCCGTTATGGATCCCGAGGGCATCGAGCCGGGCACGGTAAGACCAGGTGGACGTACGGCTCGGGTGCGGGCGGCGGTCCTCCAGGCGGCCGGTGACGTTCTGGCAGAGAAGGGCTTCGCCGCCCTGGATCTGGCCGAGGTCGCGCAGCGCGCCGACGTGGGCAAGACGACGGTCTACCGTCGCTGGGGCACCTCCACCGGGTTGGTGGCCGACCTGCTGACGGACATGGCCGAGCAGTCGCTGCCTCGTACCGAGACCGGGTCGTTGCTCGGCGACCTGCGGGCCAACGCCCATCTGGTGCGGCGCACGCTGACCGACCCGCGCCAGGGGCGGCTCTTCGCCGCAGTGATCGCGGCCGCCATCTGTGACGAGCGTGCGGCCGAGGCGTTGCACCGCTTCTACGCGATCCGCGTCGCGGAATGGGCGCCCTGCGTCGAGCAGGCCGTACAACGCGGAGAGCTTCCTCCGGGGACGGACGCCGGGGAGGTGATCCGCGCGGTCTCGGCGCCGCTGTACTACCGGCTGTTGGCCAGCGGCGATCCCCTGGACGAGGCGGTCGCCGACCGTGCGGCCGACGCCGCCGTCGCCGCCGCCCGCGCCGGTGCGTACGTCAGTTGATCACGATGGCGCCGGGCCCGGCGTCACCTGTTTCCGCGTAGCCACCCGAACAGGGAGCGTTCCTTGGGCCGTCGCTCCGGGGGAGCGGCGACGGGCGGCGTCCGGGCCGGCTGCCGCTCCCTCCAGTCGCGTACGACCTCGTCGACGTCGAGGGGCGCCAGATTCAGCGGCGGACCCGACATCGCCTTCCGGGTCCCCTCGACGATCTTCTCGTTGATGTCCGCGATGATCTTCCGTACCTCGGCTTCCGACCTCGCTCCCGCCGCTGCGGCGCGGGCCTCCTCGGCCTCCTTACGCAGGGCGAGCGTGCCGGGCAGAGGAAGCGTCAGGTTCTCCTCGCGCAGCTTCTGCTTGATCCACCACATCTCGTCGTACGGCTTGCCCTGGTCGGGGAGGGGCTTCCCCGTGCCGGGCAGGTTGTCGAACAGGCCGCGCTCGGTGCCCTCGCGTATCTGCCGGTCGATCCAGCTCTCGAAGCTGACCCCGGGTGGTTTGCGCTCCGTCACAGAATCGCCTCCCGTCGCTCGCCGACATATGCAGCCTAACCGCGCGCCGGTACGCGCGCCCGGGACCGGTCAGGCGGCGCCGGGGATGGTGACGTTCTGCTCCTTGAACGGGTAGCCGGTGTTCGTGGCGTCACGCTGCAGGCCGTCCATCGACGCCTTGCCGGCCTCGACATCGGCATTCGTGGCGGTGCCGCCCTTCAGCTTGTCGGCGAGGCTGGTGAACCGGTCGCTGGCGGCCTCGACGGCTTTGCACAGCGTCGGATTACCCACGGCGAAGCCCTTGGCGACCTTCAGCTGGTGCAGGGCGAAGGCACCTGCCACCGCGGCCTTCACGAAAGCGCGCTTCCGCTTCTCCGCCCCGGCCTCGAAGCCGCCGCCGCGCAGGGGCTTGTAGACATAGCGATGGAAGGCGCCCAGCGCGAGACCCGCGTGCAGCGCGAAGCGGGTCTTGGCGAACCGCATGGTGTTGCCCGCCGTCGGGCATGGGGCGTTGTACTCGGGCCCGGTGGTCGGGGACGGCGCGGCGATCACCTGCGCGACTGTGGCGGCCGCTCCTTCGGGCGCCGGGATGGTGGTCTTGTCGCCGCCGCAGCCGACGAGCAGCGTTCCCGCCAGCAGAGCCGGCGCCGCGTGTGCGGTAATGCGTCGAATGCTCCGTTCACCCACTTCGTCCCCCTATGGATCGTGGTGGATTTCGTCACGCATAGGTCCGCGCCCAGGGGTGTCCCGGATGCCGGACCATCGCGGGGCGGTGTGCCCATCACCCTTCGTTCGTCGAGTTCATGCGCTCCCGGAAGTCGTGTGACGCCGCCCCTGGATTGGTCGTCGGGTATCGCGGGTGGGGCTGAGCGGCCGTCGCATCACGAGCTTGCCGCCCTGGGCGCGGATAAGCGCGCCTTTGCCACCTCTGGGTCGTCTCAACGCCATGGTCGGCAGGACATTTTGGAATCGGCTGACGTTGCCGCCCGCGGACGGAAGCCCTGTCGACGGTGGTGGGCGGCGCCATGGGACAGCGGACGTCCTGTGCCGTCGAAGCCGGCCCTGACCCAGTGGCCCGGTGGCGCGTAACCTATCCGGTGGTCTTTCCCGGGGAGGAAACCGGCACGGTCGGCGAAGGAGGCGTGTGGACGAGAGCGTGTCGCTGGCCCAGCTGGCTCATCGGCTGGAGGAGGTGGTGGGCGAACTACGCGGCATCCCCGTCGACGTCGAGCGGCTGGACGACAGCGAACTCGTTCGGCAGCAGATCGCGCAGGCCGCCCGCTCGGCCGGTGAGCTGCGCGCCATGCACCCGGTGGGCTCGCCGGAGAAGGATCGCCACGAGCAGAAGAGCAGGCGCGACGTGCTTGACGCTCTGCGGCGCGGCGTGGCGATGCGCACGATCGTCCACGCGAGCGTGCTGGATGACCCCCGCAAGGCCGCGAGGATCAGGGAACTGCACGCCGCCGGCGACCTGCACCGTGTCGTCGACGAGCCGATTCAGCAGCTGCTCGTCTTCGATCGCGCGGTGGCGTTCGTCCGGATCACCCCCGTCGCCTACGCTCCGGGTGCCTTGGTGATCAGGCAGCAGAGCCTGATCGCCACCCTCGTCGACCTGTTCGAGCAGACCTGGACCAGGGCCAGGGAGGTCACCGAGCCCGCTCAGCGACTGACGCCGCGCGAGCGCGAGGTGCTCGCGCTGATCGCCGAAGGACGTTCCAACAGCGCCGTCGCCCGCGCCCTGTCGATCACCGAGGCGGCCGTCGGCAAGCACGTGGCCGGCGTGTTCGCCAAGCTGGAGCTACCCGCCACGGAGGACGACAACCGGCGGGTGCTGGCGGTGCTCGCCTATCTGCGCGGCGCGGCGAGGTAGTGCCAGGCCTACCTCGTCCTCGCCCTGGCCCCCATGCGGAGGCGATCCCGCGCCGATTTCAATGAACGCCATGCAGCGAATAACCGGATTGCTGGTCGGCGCCGTCTTCGGCGCGGTTTTCGTCCTCGTCAACGCACAGAGCCCGCTGAGCGCCGTGGCGGTGACTCTTCTACGGGTGTCCGCCTGCCTGGGGGCCGCGAGTGTTCTCACCATGTGGTTTCTCACCGCCCGGAGGGTGCGGTCAGCCGAGGGGCGGCGGAACATGTTCGGGCGGGGTTACCTGATCGTCGTCGCCGCGGAGGCGATCCTGATCTTCGGGGGGATCCGCGTGCTGGCCGCCTTGGGACGCCCTGAGCAGGCGAACGTGGCCTGGGTGGCGTTCGTGGTCGGTGTGCACTTCATCGCGCTGGCGCCGATCTGGAAGGACTGGGGCATCGCCGTACCCGGTGTGGCGCTCACCCTGCTCGGCGCCACAGGACTCGTCCTGGCATCGACGGCCGCCGTCGCCTGGGTGCCGTTCGTCGGCGGCGTGCTGCCGGGGGTGGCGCTCCTGATCGGCAGCATCACCTTCGGCTGGCGCACGATGGCAGCGCGGCCGGCCTAGGCGGCACCGCCCTCGTTGCCGCCGCCGTGGTGCCGGGTCTCGCGCTGTGCCTCGCCGTCGATGCGGGCCGCGGGGCAGGCGGGTGAAAAACAGATGTCGGCGGCGGGACAGACCGCTTAGCCTGCGGGGGTGGAGCTTCGAGAAGAGCGGCCGGGCGATGCGGGCGCGGTGCGTCATGTCCATCTGCGAGCGTTCGGCGATCAGGGCGGACTCGTGGCCGAGCTGGTCGACAGCCTGCGCGACGGGATCCGCTCCGGCGGGGGGTTCGCTCTCGTGGCCGAGGACGCCGGTCAGGTCGTCGGGCACGTCATGTTCACCCGCAGCCTGCTCGATGCTCCGCGGCGGCTGGTCGATGTGCGGGTGCTCAGCCCGCTGGGCGTGCTGCCCGAGCGTCAGCGGCAGGGCATCGGCTCGGCCCTGGTCCGCGCCGGGCTCGCGACTCTAACCGAAGGGGAGAGCCCCCTCGTCTTCCTGGAAGGCGACCCCGGCTACTACTCCCGCCTCGGGTTCACCCCGGGGGCCGAGATGGGCTTCCGCAAGCCGTCCCTGCGCATCCCCGACCCCGCCTTTCAGGTGATCAGGCTTCCGGCGTACGAGCCGTGGATGACGGGGACGCTGGTCTACTCCGAGCCGTTCTGGCGTCACGACGCCGTCGGGCTCCGCGACCTCGACGCCTGATGGCGTCGGCGACGTAGGGTCAGGCCTGACCTCGAGTCGGCCTGTGGGCCGGGTTCAATTTCCGCACGCTTCCTACCTGTGCAGAATCGCCCCACGTCTCAAGTGACCTGCAATAACGCTTCTGGTGGTTGTCATCGCTTGTCAGCGTTTTCCGGAGCCGGGTGCCCCGAAAGTGCCCCCGCCCCGGGCCGTGCGTCTCGTGAAAACCTGGATGCGGCGGACAGAAACTCAAGCCGCCCGACGACTCATAATGACGTCCGCGGTGACGCGAACCGGCAGACACAACGTTTGGCCATGCGTGCTGAACAGCTCATCACGGGAATTGAAGTAACCCAGATCAGCCAGCACATAGCCAGACAGATCGCATGAAGAGCAGGTGAGGCCGTCCCAGTCCACGGCGGTGCGGGCAACCGCGTCGAAGAGCGTCTCACCGCCGGCGTTGGCGAATCCGCCGCCCTTCTGCAACGTGTCCAGGTCACCGTACAGCTCCGAGACGCTCACCCACTGGCCGTCGAGCAGGAACTCCGGCCAGGCAAGTATCACCTGGTGAGGGATCAACGCCCGCAGCCGGGGAAACCGCTGGTACCAGAAACGTCCGTCCACCAGCAACCCTCTGACCCGGTCGGCGATCCCACAGGCCCGTGCCACCGCTTCCAGAAGCGCCATCCGCTGGCTGCACGATCCGCGCTCCAGGAGGAGAGTCCTGGAGGCCGGCTGCTTCTCGTTCATGGCGTACACAGGACGCACCCTTGTGGCGATGAGCCGATGGGCCGTGACCAGAAGATCCCGGTCCGTCCTGGCGCTCCTGTCCTGGACTTCATCCACCAACCCCAGTACCCGTGGATGCTTCCAATCGAGAATGGGCGTGGCCGCGAGGCTCCCCTCGACCGTTGCCCGACGGGAAACAGCGGCACGACGGCACCATGACGCCGAGAACACTGACTTCATACTATGAATGTATCGGCCTCTATTGCCATGTCAACAGGGGAGGGAACGTGCGCGAGGTGGTCCGTGCCAACGATCCGGCGCTGATTTCGGCTGTCGAAGCGTTGCTGCTGGAAGCCGAGATCCCCTATCAGATCGCGGATCAGAACATGAGCATTCTTGAAGGCAGCATCGGTGCCTTCCCTCGGAGGGTGCTCGTCGACGATTCCCGGGAAGAGGAAGCGCGCCGGCTTCTGGTGGACGCCGGAATTCCGCCGAAGGGTATGCGACTCTAAGCGATCGGGCCTTCCTCACCGGACGCCCGTCCGGCGCGGTCGCGTCCTGGGGTTGCTGTCCGGAGCCTTGCCGAGTTCCTGGGGCACCATGACCCCGGCTTCACGCTTCGGACGTACACCCTGGTCCGGCCTGAGTACCTGGCCCACAGTGGTCACGTGGCGGAAGCAGCTGATCAGCGTCTCACCGGGGGAGATGTGGAGGACCGGAGCCCCTGCCGGCGCCGCGCTTTCACTCACGCATTTTGCGTATCGGAAGATCGCGCGAAAGTCGCTGAGATCGCCTCGTCAAGCCGTCTGGCGCACCCATCTAGCCGATCAGATCTTTTCAGTGAAAAGTAATATCAGCCCTATTTGATGGCACTAAAGCAGGGCATAAGTGGCATCCAAGATAAGCGGGCTAAATATCTCCAGCGCCTTCCAATAAATGCTAAGCGGAATGGCAAGGGTGGGCGACTATCGTTTGCGTCGCAGGCGGCAGGAAAGTTAGTGGGCGCACGGGTAATCCCAGGTCCCGAGCAAATCAGACATTCTTAATGGTTCAGAGGATGTCGGTTTCGGCGATGCGATAATTCGAGGGAACGAAATTGTTCAAGTCCAAGACCCCTGGCAAGCTGCTCGCGGTCAGCGTCATGCTGACGGGCGGCGCCATCGCCCTGAATGCCGCCACCGCGGTTTCCGCCAGCGCATACGCAGAAGGCTTCCCTGGCCTCTCGGCCGTGGGTCAACAGGTCGGTCACTCCTTCCCCGGTCCGGGGCGGAACCGGAACAGGAACCACAACAGGAACAGGAACAGAGAGCACCAGCGGAACAGGCAGCACCAGCACGAGCGCCAGAATCAGGCTGTCCGCAACAACGTTGACGTGCACGTACTTCGCGGGGCGCGAGGTCCTCAGGGCGAGCAGGGCGAGCAGGGCGAGCGGGGTCCTCAGGGAGAGCAGGGCCAGCAGGGCCAGCAGGGCGAGCGGGGTCCTCAGGGAGAGCAGGGCCAGCAGGGCCAGCAGGGCGAGCAGGGCGAGCAGGGCGAGCAGGGCCAGCAGGGCCAGCAGGGCCAGCAGGGCGAGCAGGGCCAGCAGGGCGAGCGGGGTCCTCAGGGCGAGCAGGGCGAGCAGGGCGAGCAGGGCCCACCGGGACCTGGGGTTAGCATCGACACCGCCTTCCAGGGCGACCGCAAGTTCATCGGCCTCGCCCCGGGTGACGGAACAACCTTGATCAGAGACCCGCGCACGACTCCGACGTGGCACAACATCTCCTCTGTTCCGGGATATCCCGGAAACGTGGTCGGCGTCTCCCTGGCTGTGATGGGAAACGACCTGCACGTCACCGTGCTGAGCAGTGCCGGTAAGGTTGCGCAGGCTGTATGCACGGTCAATCCGACCCCGGGCACCGGGTCGAACCCGGCCTGGCCCGGCAACTGCGTGCATGACGGCGTGGGCTTCGTCGATCTCAGCCCTCCCAACAACCTGGTGAGCCGTCAGAGCCGACCGCAAGCGCGGCAGGCGACTCCTGCCATCGCGCCCTACGAGGAGGGGACAGAACCCCGGATCCTGGCGATAGCCCATCTTCTGAACAGGTGCTAGCGATGCGTGGCACATTGTGACGCGCCGCAACTGATGAATCCAGTTAGGCAGCACCACTCCCACGAGGGTGAAGTGTCGGCTGAGGCGGTTCGGCTTGCCGCGTCCGGACATTCCGTCCTGATGCGGCAAGCCCGTCACTCCAGCTCTCCAGGGTGTTCCCCGAAGTACGGACGCCGGCTGGTGTGCGGCGAAGCCACTGTGACTCGTTCAGCCGCCGGTACCCAGCGTCGGCGCCTATCCATCCCGTCCGCCGTCGACCCAGCCGCGGAGCGGCAGCGGGCTGCTGGGCTTGCCGGTCACGGTGGGCACCCGGGCGGTAGGGCAGCGATAGCGGTACGGAACCCTTCGGCTGCGGCCTCATGCTCTCCGAGAGCAGGAAGGCTCCGGCACAAGTCGGCCAATGGAAGCTTGAGCGTGCAAAGCGGAAAGCCCGCAGCAAGGTGCTGGACCTTCCTGCGGGCTTTCGATTCCCCGACTTGCGGCACTACCTCGCGTCGCTCCTGATCGCCTCGGGTGCGGACGTCAAGGTCGTCCGGGCCCGCCTACGGCATGCGAGCGCCAAGACGACCTTCGACACCTACAGCCACGTGTGGCCCGACTCCGACGAGTCGACTCGGGCCGCCATCGATGCGGTTCTTGTTGCCCGGACGGAACTGAGGCAGAACCCGGCGGGAGCCGCGCGATGAACATGCAGGTCACCGCGCGGTAGCCCGTCAGCAGTCGTAGTAGAGCTCGAACTCGTGCGGGTGTGGGCGGAGACGGATCGGGTCGATCTCGTTCTCCCGCTTGTACGCGATCCAGGTCTGGATCAGGTCGGGCGTGAAGACGCCGCCTTCGAGCAGGTAGTCGTGGTCGGCCTCGAGGGCGTCGAGCACCTCCTCCAGGGACCCCGGCACCTGCGGGACCTGGCGGGCCTCCTCGGGCGGAAGCTCGTAGAGGTCCTTGTCGATCGGCTCCGGCGGCTCGATCTTGTTACGGATGCCGTCGATGCCGGCCATGAGCTGCGCCGCGAAGGCGAAGTACGGGTTGCAGGACGGGTCCGGCACGCGGAACTCCAGGCGCTTGGCCTTGGGGTTGGAGCCGGTGATCGGGATGCGGACGCACGCGGAACGGTTGCGCTGGGAGTACACCAGGTTGACCGGAGCCTCGTAGCCCGGCACCAGACGGTGGTAGGAGTTCACCGTCGGGTTGGTGAAGGCCAGCAGCGACGGGGCGTGCTTGAGCAGGCCGCCGATGTAGTAGCGGGCGATGTCGGACAGGCCCGCGTAGCCGACCTCGTCGTAGAAGAGCGGCTCGCCGTCCTTCCAGAGCGACTGGTGGCAGTGCATGCCGGAGCCGTTGTCACCGAAGAGCGGCTTGGGCATGAACGTGACGGTGTGACCGTGCTGGAGCGCCGTGCTCTTGATGATGTACTTGTACAGCATCAGGTTGTCGGCGGTCTTGAGCAGCGTGCCGAACTTGAAGTCGATCTCGGCCTGGCCTGCGGTGCCCACCTCATGGTGCTGCATCTCGGTCTCGATGCCGGCCTCGATGAGGTTGCGGACCATCTGCGAGCGCAGGTCGGTGAAGTGGTCCATCGGCGGAACGGGGAAGTAGCCGCCCTTGTAGCGCGGCTTGTAGCCCAGGTTGCCGCCCTCGGCCGCCTTGCCGGTGTTCCAGGCGCCCTCGATCGAGTCGATGTAGTAGTAACCGGCGTTCGACTTCGTCTCGAACCGGACGTCGTCGAAGATGTAGAACTCGGCCTCGGGGCCGAAGTAGGCCGTGTCGGCGATGCCGGTGCCCTTGAGGTACTCCTCGGCCTTGCGGGCGACGTTACGCGGGTCCCGGCTGTAGGCCTCACCCGTCAGCGGGTCGTGCACGAAGAAGTTGATGTTGAGCGTCTTGTGCAGGCGGAACGGGTCGAGCACGGCGGTCGACGGGTCGGGCAGCAGCAGCATGTCCGACTCGTGGATGGCCTGGAAACCGCGGATCGACGAGCCGTCGAACATGAGCCCGTCGGTGAAAACATTGGGGCCGAAGTTCTCGACCGGGAAAGTGAAGTGGTGCGTCGTCCCCGGCAGGTCCGTGAACCTGACGTCAACGAACTGCACACCCTCGTCCCGGATGAACTTCAGGACGTCGTCGGCAGAGTTAAACACTCTTGAACCTCCCAGGGGCATGGCTAGCAAACCCGAAAATAGGCCCGAGCCGTTTCCGCCCCATGTCTCGTTTGTTTCGCGCGTGTTAATGGAAGCGCCCTCCGACAGTAACCGCGCCCGGACGAATAACGGCGCATCGGCGCAGGTGGAACGATGTTCTCGTGTCCCGCAGGTCGGCGTTTCAACCCCGCATGGCCAAGGGTTTCGCGGTCGGCGCGCCGGTACGATCACCGGGGCCCCGCCGGATCGCGCGGGCTCGCCGTCCGTCCTGACGGCCCGTACGCGACGGCCGCGCGGGACCGGATCGAATCCATCATGGAAGTGCCGCCATACTGCCGCCGCATTTCCTGTGGAAATATTGCCCACTCTGTGAATATCTTTGCGAATCGGGCATCGGAGGGGCGAGGCGATGATGCGGAAGGGGCCGATGGGAGAATCGCGCCCGGTGGGTGAAATCGATGTCGAGGTTCTCGATCCCGGGCGGCCGGGACCGGGTCAGCGTCCTGACGACGTGATGGCGGACGGCACGGGAGACAGGGCGGGCGACGGCGACGAGGGGGTGTCCCGCGATTCCGGGCCGGACGACGGATCGGTGGCCGGGGGAGGGCCGGTCACCGATGGATCGGTCGCCTCTCCCGCCGGGCGCATGATGGCGGGCGTCAAGGGGCGCGGTGTCGCCGTCGGAGTCGTGTCGCCGCCGAGCAGATCCGGCCGGAGGCTGATGATCGCCCCGGCGACGGCCACCACCCCGAGCATGGCCAGCATCACCACCGGCGTACGGCGCCGCCCCGAGCGGGGGAGCCGCGCCGCCATCGCCTCCATCCGGAGGATTTCCTCCTCGCCGAACTGCGCGACCAGCGCCTCGAAGCGCGCGTCGATGTCGTCAGGGTCCGCCGAGCGCACAGATCACTCCAAGGGCTGAAAAGTCAGGAGACAGGGTTAATCATGGTCGTCGCGGCCTCCAAGCGGAAGACCGGTGACGGGCGCGGATACGCTGTGGAGTCATGAGCAACCAGCAGCCCCGATGGACGCAGACCTGGCTGGGAGGAGTCCGGTCGGCCGGCATCGACCTCGGCTATCCGGGTGAGCGGCTCGGCCTGCCCGCCGATGGGCGCGGTTCCGTCACCGGCTGGGGCCGGCGCTTCGGCGCGATCCTGGTCGACTGGCTGTTGTGCACCTGGGCCATCGCCGGGGGTGTGTTCGGCGCCCACGGGCCGGATGGCGGCTGGGTCGGCCTCGCGGTCTTCGCGGTGGAGAACGTCCTGCTCGTCGGGACCATCGGCATGACGCTCGGCATGCGGCTGTTCGGCCTCCGGGTCGCCACGCTCGACGGCGGACGTCCGCCCTTCGTCGCCGTGCTGGTCCGCACGTTCCTGCTGTGCCTCGCCGTACCCGCGCTGATCTGGGACCGCGACCGCAGGGGTCTGCACGATCGGGCGTCCAACACCGTGGTGGTCCGCCTCTGACGCCCGCGCGCTGAGCGCGGAAAAAGATGAACCGGGTTTGCATATGAACCCGGTTCATTTATTGTGCCGGTATGGCCGGACTCAGGGAAGACAAGAAGCGGCGGACGCGGCAGGCGATCGCCGACGTGGCGATGCGCCTCTTCGCGGAGCGCGGGTTCGAGGCGGTCACCGTCAACGAGATCGCCGATGCGGCCGGCGTCGCGAAGGTCACCCTGTTCAAGTACTTCCCGGCGAAGGAGTCCCTCGTCCTGCACGCGATCGAGGAGGAGGACCTGGCGGGGATCGTGGCGGGCCGACGCCCCGGCCAGTCGCCCCTGGAGGCGCTGCGCGCGCACTTCCTCGCGTTCGCCGCAGAACCGGGCATCGCCGACACGGACGGGCTGGTCGCCCAGATGAAGGTGATCGTGGACAGTCCCGCGCTCACCGCCGCCGCCAACCGGCTCCAGTACGGCCAGCGGCGCGCCCTCGCCCGAGCCCTGTCCGGCGACCACGGGCCATCTGCCCCGTGCGAGCCGACTGAGCGGGCAGAAGCACAGGCGGCCCAGCGGCCCGCCGAACTCCCGGCGGGTCCGGGCACCACGCACCCCACCGGACAGGCCGCCGAGCGAGACGGCGCCGGGTTGGCGGCGGAGCACAGCGCCGGGTTGGCGGCGGAGCTGGCGGCCGCCCAGATCAGCGCGGCCGTCCTGACGATCCAGGAGACGTTCTTCCACCGCGTCGCCTCCGGGATGCCGCTCCACGAGGCCGGACGCCGTCTGGCCGGCGACGTCGACCTCGCCTTCGACCTCCTCGAGAACGGGCTGGCCCGCCGTTTCGGCCCGTAGCCGTGCCACCCGGTACGAGCCGCGACCTCCCCGACCCGTGATCCCCGACCCCGTGATCGGCGACCCCGCGATCTTTTCGACCTGTGACCTTCCCGACCCGTCCCCCGACATGGGAGTCGTGACATGAGAGCTGTGGGCATCAACTACGACACCGGGTTCCTCCCCGGCAGCGCCTCCCGGCCCCACTTCGATCCCGAGGTGGTACGCCGCGAGATGCGCGTGATCGCCGACGACCTGCACTGCACCGCCGTACGCGTGTCGGGCGGCGATCCGGAGCGGCTCAGCGTGGCCGCCGAGCACGCCGCCGCCGCGGGCCTCGAAGTGTGGTTCGCGCCCTTCCCCTGCGAGCTCACCACCGAGGAGATGCTGCCCTTCTTCGCCGACTGCGCCGCCAGGGCGGAACGGGTGCGTACGGCGGGTGCCGAGGTGGTCTACGTCATGGGATGCGAGATCAGCGGCTTCGCGCCCGGCTTCCTGCCGGGGGAGACACTCTACGACCGGCTGGGCGCCCTGGCGTCGTTCACCGTCGAGGACTGGGAGTCGATCGGGCCGATGCTCGGGCGGCTGAACACCTTCCTGGCCGAGGCGGCGGGCGTCGCCCGCGAGCGGTTCGGCGGGCGGCTGACCTACGCCTCCGCGCCCTGGGAGTTCGTCGACTGGACGCCGTTCGACGTCGTCGGCGTCGACGCGTACCGCGCCGCCTACAACGCCGCGAACTTCCGCGAGGAGATCCGTGGCCACTTCGGGCACGGCAAGCCGGTCGCGGTCACCGAGTTCGGCACCTGCCCCTACCGGGGCGCGGGCGAGCGAGGTGGCATGGCGTGGGCGATCGAGCAGGTGGAGGACCTGGTGCCGGACGAGTCCGAGCAGGTGCGCTACTTCGAGGAACTGCTCGCCGCCTTCGAGGCGGAGGGCGTGGACAGCGCGTTCTGGTTCACCTTCGCCGGATACGAGCGGCGCGGTGACCGCGACCCCGGTTCGTACGGTGTCGTCAGCATGATCGACGAGGTGCGCTGGAAGCCGAGGGAGATCTTCCACGCCATGGCGGCTAGATATTCAGACAACTGAAGATCGCGGTGCCGGGGAGGTGCCGGCCGCGCAGGGGGCTCCAGCCGCCCCACACGCCCTCGTGGCCCTCCGGCCACTCCGGCTCGACCAGACCCGTCAGGGCGAACCCCGACGCGGCGATGAGGCCCACCCAGTCGCCCAGCGTCCGGTGGTGCTCCACGTAGGCCGGCACCCCGCCGTCGGACAACTCCACGTACGGCGCGCGGTCGAAGTAGGACCGGTCCGCGGTCAGCCCGTGCGGGCCGGGATCGTCGGGAAACGCCCACCGGACCGGGTGGCTGACTGAGAACACGAACCGCCCGCCCGGACGCAGCACGCGGCGCACCTCGGCGAGCACGGCCCCGGCGTCCGCGACGAACGGCAACGCCCCGAACGCCGAGCAGGCCAGGTCGAAGGAGTCGTCGAGGAACGGCAGGATCTCCGCGTCGGCCTGCACGACCGGCAGGTACGCCCCCGTCTGCTCGTCGATGCGGCGCGAGTGCTGGAGCTGCCGATAGGACAGGTCGAAGGCCGCGACAGAGGCGCCCTGGGAGAGCAGCCACCGGCCGCACTGCCCGGCGCCGCAGCCGACCTCCAGCACCCGGTGACCGGCCACATCGCCCAGCAGCCGGGCGTCGGCCTCGTCCAGTCCCTCCGGGCACCAGATGAACCCGTCGTCGCGAAGGAACTCGCCGTGCTCCGCCTGGTATTCGTCCGCCGCGCCGTCCCACCAGCCACGATTGGCCTGTGCGGTCTCGGCGCGGGTGACGGACTTCCTGGTGACACCCACGTCGGATCCGGGGCTCAGCGGGCCTTGGGGCCACGCGGCATGCGTACGCCCTTGGGCATGGGGCCCTTCGGCATCGGCATCGCCGGCGTCAGCGCCCGCATCCGGTTGTTGATCTCGGACACGACGGGCTTCTTGAGGTTGCGCGGCAGCTTCATCAGGTGACGCTGGAGCTTGGCCAGGGGCACCTGCCCGTCGCCGTCGCCGCACTGGACGTCGTACACCGGGACGTCGAGCGCGACCCGCTGCACCCGCTTCTTCTCCGCGACCAGCATCCGCTGCACGCGGTTGCCCGGCCCCTCGGAGACGAGGATCACACCGGGGTAGCCGACCACCCGGAACACGAGGTCCTGGTCGCGGTTGACCGCCACCGGCTTCTCCTCGACGTACCAGTTGCCGCGCATGCCCTGGAGGATCGCGTACGTCGCGCCGGGCTGGCCGTCGAGCATCGTGTACTGCGCGCGCTGCGCCAGCCGGCTGAACACGATCAGGCCGACCAGGACGGCGGCGAGCACGCCGAAGACGTACCACGTCCAGCCGAAGAAGACGCCGAGGACGACGAAGACGGCGAGGGTGCCCAGCGCCGACCCGTAGACGATCGGCATGCCCTTGGGGTTGGCCTGTTTAACGAACTGGGCGACCATCCGGATCTGCTTGAGCCGTCCCGGAGTCGCAGGGTCTTTCGCCATGCTCTGCAGGATACAAATCCCAGGGTGAATTAATGAAAACGAGACCCGCCCACACGGCTCACGCGTGAGCCGTGTGGGCGGGTCCGGATGGTTTCGAAGCGGATTTCCGGCAGGGGCTAGAGGGTCTGCCGCGCCGCGATCGCCTGCTGGTACAGGCGGCCTGCCCGGTAGGACGAGCGGACCAGGGGGCCCGACATGACACCGGCGAAGCCGATCTCCTCGGCCTCCCGCTGCAACGCGACGAACTCCTCGGGCTTGACCCAGCGGTCGACCGGGTGGTGGCGCGGGCTCGGCCGGAGGTACTGCGTGATCGTGATCAGGTCGCAGCCCGCCTCGTGCAGGTCACGCAGCGCCTGGACGACTTCCTCGCGCTCCTCGCCCATGCCGAGGATGAGGTTGGACTTGGTGACCATCCCGGCCGCGCGGGCCTTGGTGATCACTTCGAGGGAGCGCTCGTAACGGAACGCGGGCCGGATCCGCTTGAAGATCCGCGGCACGGTCTCGATGTTGTGCGCGAACACCTCGGGCCTGGCCGAGAAGACCTCCTCCAACTGCTCGTCGATGCCGTTGAAGTCGGGCACCAGCAGCTCGACGCCGCAGCCGGGAAGCAGCGCGTGGATCTGGCGGGCGGTCTCGGCGTACAGCCAGGCGCCGCCGTCGGGCAGGTCGTCACGGGCGACACCGGTGACGGTGGCGTAGCGCAGGCCCATCTGCTTGACCGACTCGGCCACGCGGCGCGGCTCGTCCCGGTCGTACTCGGCGGGCTTGCCGGTGTCGATCTGGCAGAAGTCGCAGCGCCGGGTGCACTGGTCGCCGCCGATGAGGAACGTGGCCTCCCGGTCCTCCCAGCACTCGGAGATGTTGGGACATCCCGCTTCCTGGCAGACCGTATGGAGGCCCTGATCCTTCACCAGGGATCTGATCTCGTTGAAGTTGGGGCCGTTGTGGAGCCGCGTCTTGATCCACGGCGGCTTCTTCTCGATCGGGGTCTGGCTGTTGCGCACCTCCAGGCGGAGGAGCTTACGGCCATCTGGGGCAACGGACACGCTGTCCAGCTTATTACCCGCCCCAGGATGAGCCGTCAGGCGAGGTCCTCCTCGTACATGTCGTACGGCTCGGTGCCGAGGGCCTCCGCGAGGCGCTTCTCGGCGAACGGGATGACCTCGTCGACCGTGATCCGGCGGCCCGTCTCCGCGGACAGGGAGGTGACGCCCGCGTCACCCTCCACGATCCGGTTGTACCAGCTCAGGTCGTTGACGCAGTTGAGGGCGAAGCCGTGCATGGTCACACCGCCGGCCACCCGGATGCCGATCGCGGCGAGCCTGCGATCAGGCAGGCCGCTCGCGGCGTCTCCGGGCATCCACACGCCGCCCTGGCCCTCGACCCGCCGCGCGGCCAGGCCGAAGTCGGCGCAGATCTGGATCAGCACCTCTTCGAGGAGCCGGACGTACCCCGCGATGTCGGAGACCCGGAGGATCGGATAGCACACGAGCTGCCCTGGACCGTGCCAGGTGATCTTCCCGCCGCGGTCCACGTCGATGACGGGCGTGCCGTCGGCGGGCCGTTCGTGCGCAAGGGTGCGGCTGCCCGCCGTGTAGACGGGCGCGTGCTCAAGCATGAGGCACAGATCGGAGATCTCGTCCGCCGCCCGGCGCCGGTGCGCCCGGCGCTGGAGACTCCACGCCTGCTCGTACGGAACGTCGACACCCAGCCGCACCACCGCGAGCCCGCTCATGACGTCTCCTCGCCCAGGGGCTCGGAGTCGCATTCGCGAAGGGCACTGTGCTTGTCGATTCGCTCGCTCCGCTCGCTCATGACGTCTCCTCGCCCAGAGGCTCGGAGTCGCATTCGCGAAGGGCACTGTGCTTGTCGATTCGCTCGCTCCGCTCGCTCATGACGTCTCCTCGCCCAGAGGCTCGGAGTCGCATTCGCGAAGGGCACTGTGCTTGTCGATTCGCTCGCTCCGCTCGCTCATGACGTCTCCTCGCCCAGCGGCTGGGAGTCACGTTCGCGAAGGGCACTGTGCTTGTCGATTCGCTCGCTCCGCTCGCTCATGACGTCTCCTCGCCCAGCGGCTCGGGGTCGCTCTCGTTCACCCGTCCAGGTTAGACGTGAGGAGTCTCGGCTCGATACGGAACTCCTTGACACCGCCTGCACCGTCCTTCTCGATCCGGTACGCGTAGCCGCCGGGGTCGACCGTCACGGCCTGGATGAAGTCCGTCCCCACGTAGTGCAGACCGACGCCCTCGTCCGCGGCGAACCCGTCGGGCAGCTCACCCGAGGCCACCGAGGCGTGCAGCAGTTCCCTGCGCTGCGCGTCGGAGTTGTAGTGCACGCCGCAGGAGTAGGGCAGGAAACCCAGCCCCTCGGCCCACGGCCGGAGTTTCGGCCCGAACGAATCCGTGTTGCCCCCGACGTGCCAGCAGAGGGCTCCGGCGCTCTGGCCGGACAGGACGACACCCGACCGCCAGGCCTCGGCGAACGCCTCGTCCAGCCCGTGCAGGCGCCACAGCGCCGCGAGGTTGGCCACGCTGCCGCCGCTCACGTAGATGGCGTCCTGCTCCAGGATCCACTCGCCCGGCTCCGCGACGTTCGGCATCGGGAACACCGTCAGGTGGCTGACCTCGACGTCCCACTCGCGGAACGCTCCGTACATCTTCAACAGCCAGTCGGCGTCGTCTCCGGTGGCGGTGGCGAGGAGCCCCAGCTTGGGCCGATCCTGGCCGGTGAGGTCGAGGACGTAGCGCAGCAGTCCGGTCGGCTCGATGAACCCGTGCCGCTCGGTCTGCCGGAACGACCCGCCACCGATGGCGACGATGTGAGACTGCCCGATCCGGCTCATCGGTCACTCCAATATCGGGAAACAAGGATTCATCAGAGTACGGCGGCGAGCGCCTCTGTGAGGGTGGGATGCGAGAACCGGTGACCGGCCCGCAGCAGACGGCGGGGGATGACACGCTGGCCGGTCAGGACCCCTTCGTCCGCGAAATCGCCGAGGGCCATGCGCAGCGCGAACGCGGGCGTCGGGATGGGCATGGTCGGCCGCCGCAGGGCCTTCCCGATGGCCTTGGTGTACTCGGCGTTGGTCACCGGCTCGGGCGCGGTGAGGTTGACCGGCCCGGAAATATCCGCATTTGATATGAGAAATCTCACGGCGTCCACCCAGTCGGGCAGGGAGATCCACGAGACGTACTGCCGCCCGCTCCCCAGGGGGGCGCCCGCGCCGATCTTGAAGATGGGCAGGACCTTGGCCAGCGCCCCTCCGCGGCTGCTCAGCACGACGCCGGTGCGCAGCCGTATAAGCCGGATGCCCTCCTGCTCGACGGGCTCGGCCGCCTCCTCCCAGTCGCGGACCAGCGTGGCCAGGAAGCCGGTCCCCGCGGGGGCGGACTCGTCCACCTCACGGTCACCGGTGTCGCCGTAGTAGCCGATCGCCGACGCGGACAGCAGCACCCTGGGCCTGCTCCTGAGCAGGCCCAGCGCTTCGACGAGCGTGTGCGTGCCCACGATGCGGCTGTCGACCAGCTCCCGCTTGTACGACTCCGTCCACCGGCGGTCGGCGATCCCGGCGCCGGCCAGATGGACCACGGCCTCCGCGCCCTCCAGGACGGACGGGTCGAGAAGGTCGCGCTCCGGATCCCAGAACTCCTCGTCCGACGCCTCGGGCTCCCGTCGTACGAGCCGCAGGACCCGGGCGCCGTCGGCGCGGAGAGCGCTGACGAGGGCCGAACCGAGGAACCCCGACGAGCCGGTCACAACGATGGTCATGCCGTCCACGGTAGGTCGCGAGCCGGGAAACGGCGGAGGCCGCCCCGCTGACACGCGGAACGGCCCCCGGGAACCGTGCGGCTCCGGTACAGCTCAGTGCACATCCGTCACCGGCCGGAGCGGATCACATCAGATCCGCGCCGATCGGTACGGCTCCGCGCCGGGAACCGCTCAGGCGAGGCCGAGCTGGTTCTCGAAGCGGCCCTCCTCCAGGCGGCGCTTGACCGTCGTGAGGAAGCGGGCGGCGTCGGCGCCGTCGACCAGGCGGTGGTCGTAGGTCAGCGCGAGGTAGACCATCGAGCGGACCGCGATGACCTCGCCCTCCGGCGTGTCGAGCACGACCGGACGCTTGACGACCGAGCCGGTGCCCAGCATGCCGACCTGCGGCTGGTTGAGGATCGGCGTGTCGAACAGGGCGCCGCGGCTGCCGGTGTTCGTCAGCGTGAACGTGGCCCCGGTGATCTCGTCCGGCGTGACCTTGTTCGCGCGGGTCCGCTCGGCGAGGTCGGCCGTCTTGCGGGCGAGACCGGCGAGGTTGAGGTCACCGGCGTTCTTGATCGTCGCCGCGATCAGGCCGCGCTCGGTGTCGACCGCGATGCCGAGGTGCTCGACGTCGAAGTACGTGACCTCCATGGTCTCGTTGTTGATCGTCGCGTTGAGCTTCGGGTGCTGCTTGAGCGCCTCGATCGCCGCCATCTCGAAGAACGGCATGAACGACAGCTTGACGCCCTCGCGGCGGAAGAACTCGTCCTTCGCCCGCGCGCGCAGCCGCGCGATCTTCGTGACGTCGACCTCGACCACCGTGGTGAGCTGGGCCGCGGTCTGCAGCGACTCGACCAGTCGCTTGGACATGGTCTGCCGCAGGCGGGACATCTTCTCGGTGGTGCCGCGCAGGGTGGTGTCCACCTGGACCTGCTCGGGGGCCGCGGTGGGAGCGGGCGCGGCCACGGGGGCGACGACCGCCGGAGCCGCCGGAGCGGCGGCAGGGGCGGCGGCAGCGGCCTGCTCGCGCTGGACGCGAGCCGCCTCGACGACGTCCTGCTTGCGGATGCGGCCGCCCACGCCGGTGCCGGTCAGGGCGTCGAGGTCGACACCGTGCTCGGCGGCCAGCTTGCGGACCAGCGGCGTGACGTACGGGCTCTCGCCGGCCGGGGCGACCTCGGCGGCCGGGGCGACCGGAGCGGGCGCGGCGACCGGGGCGGGCGCCGCGCCCGCTCCGGT
>NZ_JADDIL010000110.1:0-20576 GCF_020826795.1 Microtetraspora sp. AC03309
CTCCTCCCCCGCTTCCCCCACCTCCGTCGTGCGCCGTGCCCGGCTGGTGATCGGTGCGGCCGCCGCCGCGCTCGTCGTCGCGGGCGGGATCGGACTCTACGCGGCGCTGTCGCCCGGAGGCCCACCCACCGATCTCGCGCTGCTGTACCAGGACGACTTCAACCGCAGCGGCACCGACTGGGGCAACGACTACACCGGTGAGGAGTACCACCGGCAGGGCTACGCGCCCGGCGGCTTCTACGCCATGGACGCCTACGGCGACGACAAGAACGATCTGTGGGAGGACGCCCCGATCCCGTTCACCACGGAGCCGCAGAGCCCCACACCGGACGCGACACCGACGCCGACCGTTCCGGACGACTACCTGCTGGGCGTGGACGCCACCGTCAGGGAGGTGAAGGGTGCCGGAGAGTACGGCCTGTTCTGCCGGCAGAAGCCCGAGGGAAGCAAGGTCACGCGCTATGAGTTCCTCCTCGACACCGCCGGGCGGGCCAGGATCCGGAAGGTCGTGGACGATGCGGGCGGCGACCTGACCTCTCCGGTCCAGACCGATCCGTCCGAGCAGGGCGAGCCGACCAGCGTGCAGGCCCGGTGCAAGGCGACGGAGGAGGGCGTGGAGCTGACCATGTGGGTCAACGGCTCCGAGGCCGGGTCCGTGGTGGACGGCAGGGCGTTGCCGGGCGGGCAGGTCGGCATCATCGGGCGGGTCGGCGAGAAGAGCGCGGCGACACTCAAGATGGGCTTCGACAACTTCACCATGCGGGGTGCGCCGGGAACGTCACGCTGAGCCTCCGCCGGCCTTCCTCCCCCGCGCCTCCCCCGCCTCTTCCGCCTTCCCGGCGGGCTGGGGGCTTACGGGGGCTTCGGGACGTCAGGGGGCCTGAGGCGGCTCAAGCGGGGAACGCGGCGGCGGCGTCATTGTGCAGTGCCATGATCAGCAACGTTGTGATCAAGGTGGCGATCAGCAACCAACTGACGATGATGATGACCGTGGAGCGCTGCGGCATGCTCCGCCGCCGCTCGCGATCATCGCGTCGTCTTCCCCGCCGACGACGCTCGACACGCTCATTGAACGATTCGAGACGGGCGGCGAGCCGCGGGTCCTCATCGGTGAGGTGCTGTTCGATCAACGCCAGCATCCGCTCTTCGTCCTGCGACCAGGCCATATGGCGCACCTCCCCGGAACGCAAGGTGTGTGCCGACGTTCTGCCCAACGATGAAGATCGTTAGCCGTTTCCTGGGCGGGTATTTAAGATCTGTTTAGCGGGCCGCTCGCAGCCGAACGTTGTCGTTGGCTGTATAAGGTCGCCGAGGTCAGAACCGAAGTGTTCCGTTGCCTCTCTATGGTCACCGTTGGTTGTGTGAAGTCCTGTTGGTGCACTCATGTTCCCCACACACCTCTTGCGCACAGGCGCGGAGAAGGCCCCCTTCGCAGCTCCGCCGCGCTGTGCCGATCTCGATCCCGGGTCCGCGAGACCTTGGAACACAAGAGGCGCATTCGGGTCGAGGGGCCCGGCTCCAGCCTGAGCGACGGATCGTCCTGAGACTCACTGGCCGTCGCGCGACTGGTGGCCGCGCCCCATCCGACCGCGCTCCCAACGCCCGCGCTAGTGACGACGGTGCCGCTGCTCCCAGCGCTCGCGTTCGCGCTCGGCGCGACGGCGTGCCCGCGCCCGCTCCCGCTCCCGCCGCTCTCCGATTTCACCGCCGTGCAGGTAGTGCTCGCGTTCGAGCCGTGCACGATGGCGAGCGCGCTCGCGCTTCGTTTCGACGAGACCGCGCTCACGCTCGCGCCTCCCCTCGCTGCAGGTGATCCGGACCGCCTGTCCGTTCTCCGTGCAGTACATGCAGCCCTTCCGCCACCAGCAGTCTCCATCCGTGGCGGTCGAGGTGGGGCATGCGGCCCGAGTCGCGACGGCGGCGTTCGCCGACGGGGCGGAGAGGAGAGCGGGAGTGACGAGGGCGGAGGCCAGCAGCGCGCCGGTGGCCAGTGCGTATCTGAGCATGGGAATCACTCCGTGCGTGACGGTTCCCCGCGCCTGCTCGGTGGCGGGACCGGATCTCGTGGTGTCGGGTCCGCGGAGCGACGCGGCGGGGCCGCGAGCTGAGGTGCGGACGGACGGAGCGTCGAATCGGTCTCCCGGGATGACGCCGAAACGGCGTGTCGACCTACCCCAACGGTAGGGACGCCCACCGCCGGTGGTCACCCGTAAGCGGCAAAGGGCCCGGTCGGGGCGGATTACCGTTTGTTCGGATCGACTTCTCCGTGGACCGACACTTCGCGGAACTCCGGGTGCCCGACGCCCGCGTTCGCGCCACCAGCCCGCCATGCCCCGACGGCTCGTCGTCCCACGACCCTGCGGAGCCGAGTTGCGGACCGTCTCGAATTCTTGTTCTAATTAACCTATGCGCTGGGACAATCTGCGGCTGGACGACTCGGGCCAGGGCGATCCGGTCACCCCGTTGTTCGCCCGCGGCGCGGTGACCAGGACGTTCGACACCCCCGAGTTCAGGGGCATCACGTTCTACGAGATCCACGCCCGGTCGATCATCAACCGGGTGCCAGGGGCGAGCCACGTTCCGTTCGAGTGGACGGTCAACCCCTATCGGGGGTGCAGCCACGCCTGCGTCTACTGCTTCGCGCGGCGCTCGCACGAATATCTCGATCTGGATTCCGGGCGGGATTTCGACTCGAAGATCGTGGTGAAGGTCAACGCGCCCGATCTCGTCCGCAAGGAGCTGGCCGCCCCGAAATGGCGGGGCGCGGCGATCGCGATGGGGACGA
Source organism: Microtetraspora sp. AC03309 (assembly GCF_020826795.1). Lineage (NCBI taxonomy): Bacteria > Bacillati > Actinomycetota > Actinomycetes > Streptosporangiales > Streptosporangiaceae > Microtetraspora > Microtetraspora sp. AC03309. Next base: position 2,786 of record NZ_JADDIL010000110.1, read on the forward strand.
ACGTCGACTGCTACCAGCGGGCCGAGGGGCGATATGAGCTGATGCCCGGCATCATCGCGGCGCTCAGGGATGCCGCGAACCCCTTCTCGATCCTCACCAAGGGTTCGCTGATCCTGCGCGACCTCGACCTGCTGGCCGAGGCCGCCGAGGTCACCGACGTGAGCACCGCCGTGTCGGTCGGCTTCATCGACAAGGACGTCTGGCGCGCGGTGGAGCCGGGGACGCCCGCCCCGCGCAAGCGGCTGGACGTCTGCGCCACGCTCAACCAGCGCGGCGTCCGCTGTGGCGTGCTGATGGCTCCGATCCTCCCCTACCTCACCGACTCCCCGCAGGCGCTGGACGCGACCGTGCGGGAGATCGCGGAAGCGGGCGCCACGCACATCGCGCCGATCGTGCTGCACCTGCGGCCCGGCGCCCGCGAGTGGTTCCTCGCCTGGCTGTCCCGCGAGCACCCGCGCCTCGTCCCCCGCTACCTGGAGCTGTACGGCAGGGGCGCCTACGCTCCGAAGGCGTACCAGGAGCGGATCGGCCGCGAGGTGGGCGAGCTGGCCCGGCGCCATGGCGTCGGACGGTCGGCGAGCCGCGCGGTGCGCGCCGTCCGGGAACGCCCGCGACCCGCCGCCCCGGAGCAGCTCACCCTCATGTGAGGTCACCGCCCGCCGCATGCCACCATCAGCGTGGATCTCATCCATGATCTCAACCGTCGCCGGAGTACTGGTTCGCCGACTGATCTGAAGAGCGGCCGGTCTAGAGTGCGGCACAGGGAGGCGCGGGCATGGACGATCTGGTGCGGGCGCACACGCGGCTCACGGCCGTGCCGTACGTCCCGGAGATCCGGCTGCACCTGGCGCCTGCGGAGGCACAGGACGAGGTGTTCGGGCTCTGGGAACGGACCGGCGGGTTGCCGTACTGGGCCTACGCGTGGGCGGGTGGGCAGGCGCTGGCCCGGCACGTGCTCGACCGCCCCGAGCTGGTCAGAGGCCGGACCGTGCTCGATCTGGCCTCGGGATCCGGCCTGGTCGCCATCGCCGCCGCCATGGCGGGCGCCGCCCACGTGATCGCCAATGACATCGATCCGCACGCCGTGGCCGCCATCGCACTCAACGCCCGGGCCAACGGCACCGCCGTCACGGTCCGCCCGGGCGACATCCTCTCCACGACACCCGGGGAGGACGTCGTGCTGGTGGGCGACGCCTTCTACGACGCGGCGCTCACCGGGCGCGTCATGCCGTTCCTTCTCCGTACACGATCAGCGGACGCGGCGGCGGGGCGGACCGTCCTGGCGGGCGATCCCGAGCGCGCCTGCTCCTACCTGCCGCGCGACCGGTTCACGCCGGCGAGCGTCCACCTGGTTCCCGCAGTGTTGGAGGACGTTCCGTACAAGCGCACGACGGTGTGGAGCCTCCGTGACCATATTGTGATGTAGTTCACATCAACCTTTCAGGCATGCCGCTTCGTCCTAGGAAATAGGGATAAAAACCGAAATCGGACGGGGAAGCATTTTGTCGTTTACGGGGATTCTGCGGCGTTCGGCGGTCAAAATACGAGAGGCGCGTGATAGTAGCCGCGCACGGCACGCCGAGCCACGAAACGTACACGAGGTACGCATTCTCCTGTTGCACGCGAACGGGATGGGCGGAACGATCCGGACGGTGTTCAACCTCGCCGGATATCTCGCCCGGGAACACGACGTCGAAATCGTGAGCGTGGTCCGGGAGCGTGAGGAGCCGTTCTTCCCGGTCCCGCCAGGCGTCCGCATCCGCTACCTGGACGACCGCCTTCCCCGCAGGAAGGGGCTGCTGTCCCGCTTCCCCAGCAGGTTGATCCCGAAGGAGGAGGCGGCCCACCACTGGTTCACGCTGCGTACCGATCTCAAGCTCATCCGGTACATCCGCGGGCGGCGGCGCGGCGTCCTCATCGGAACCAGACCCGGCCTGAACCTGATCATGTCCCTGGTCGCGCCTCCGGAGATCATCACGATCGCTCAGGAGCACGGCAACCTGGGCGGTCACGGCCCTGAGCTGCGCAAGCAGATCAGCCGCCGCTACGGCAGGCTCGACGCCGTGGTCACCCTGACGCGGTCCGACCTCCAGGCGTACGAGCGGGCACTCAAGACCCGGCCGCGCCTGCTCGCGCAGATGCCCAACGCGGTGACCAGGTTGAAGGGCGGCCTCTCCCCTCTGACCGCGAAGACCGTCGTCGCCGTCGGCCGTCTCACCTACGGAAAGGGCTACGACCTGCTGATCCGGGCGTGGGCGCATGTGGCGGCCCGGCATCCCGACTGGACGCTGCGCATCTTCGGCGACGGCCCCCGCCGCGAGAAGCTGCAGGCGGCGATCGACAAGCGGGAGCTGACCGGAAAGGTGCTGCTCATGGGGTCGGTCGACGACGTCGGCAGCGAACTCGCCCAGGCCTCGATGTACGTGCTCAGCTCGCGCCGTGAGGGCATGCCCATGGTCATCCTGGAAGCGATGAGCAAGGGCCTGCCCGTCGTGAGCTACGACTGCCCGACCGGCCCCGCCGAGCTGATCACCCACGATCACGACGGACTGCTGGTCAAGCCGGAGAAGATCCACGCGATGGCCGACGCGATCTGCCTGCTCATCGAGGACGAGGAGCGACGCGGAAAGCTCGGCGCCAACGCCGCGGACAAGGCCGCGGGTTACGACATCGACGTCGTGGGAGCACGCTGGGAGGAACTCCTCCACGGCCTGACCCGGGACCCGGGCGGACAGTCCTGACGCGCCTCCACCACTGCCACCCGCCGCCACCTCCGGACGTGTCCTCCCTCAGGTCCGGCGGGGTCAGGTCCCGTCGAGCAGTCGCCGCGCGAGGGCGCGCACCTCGTCCCGCAACTCCTCCGGCCTGATCACGGTGAAGCGCCAACCGAGGCCCGCGAGCAGCTGGGCCATGCCGTCCAGCCGCTCGGCGCGGCCCGTCATGCGCACTCCCCCGTCGACCTCGGTGAGCGCCGCGACCGTCGGCGGGATGCGGCGCCGCGCCTCCTCGAGACTCGTCGCCAGCACGACCTCCACCTCGTACCTGTACGGCACGCCCGCGAGGGACTCCAGCACGTGCGCGACGGGATCGAACCCGCCGGGCGCGGCGAAGTCGTCGTCGGTGACCTCCGCGCCGGACACCCGGTCCACGCGGAAGGTCCGCACCTCCCCGCTGCGGTGGTCGTGCCCGGTGACGTACCACCGGCCGGAATGGAAGACCAGCCCGTAGGGGTCGAGCGTCCGCTCGCTCTCGCTCCCCTGGTACGAGCGGTAGGAGAGCCGCACCCGGCGGCGGCGCCTGGCCGCGTCGGCGAGCGTGAGCAGCGTGGCCGCGGCGGGGCGCGGGGCGTCCGCCGCCCGTGACGTCACGTCCACCGTCTCCTCGACCGCGCGTACGCGCTCGCGCAGCGCCTCGGGCAGTACCCTCTGGATCTTGGCTAACGCACTCTCGGTGGCCGCCTCCCCCACCGACAGGCCGGTACGGCGGCCCGCGAGCAGGCCGAGCACGACGGCGGCCGCCTCGTCGTCGGCGAACATCAGCGGCGGCAGCTTGTACCCGGGCCGCAGCCGGTAGCCGCCGTAGCGCCCCCGCTCCGCCTCGACCGGTACGCCCAGGTCACCGAGCCGTACGGCATAGCGGCGCACGGTGCGCTCGTCCACCTCCAGCCGGGCCGCGAGCTCGGGCCCGGTGATCCCCGGACGCGCCTGCAGCAGTTCGAGGAACGCCAGAACACGGTTCGTCGACATATCAGGACCGATTCTGACCTGATTCGGTTCTACTGTCGACCCATGACGACATACGTACTGGTTCCCGGTCTCTGGCTCGGCGCGTGGGCGTGGCAGGGCGTCGCGACCGCACTGCGCGCGAGCGGCCACACCGCCTGTCCCGTGACGCTCACCGGCCTGGCCGACCGATCCCATCTGGCCTCGCCGGAGCTCACGCTCGACTCCCACATCGACGACATCGCCAACCTGATCGCGTACGAGGATCTGCGCGACGTCGTGCTCGTCGGGCACAGCGGCGGCAGCGCGGCGGTGACCGGCGCGGCCGACCGGGTCGCGGACCGGATCGGCCGGGTGGTCTATCTGGAGGGCGGACCGGTGCCGGACGGCGTCGCCCCGATCGACGCGATGGGGCGCGAGTTCGTCGAGGCCCGCCTCAAGGACGAATGGCGCTATCCCTTCCTGTCGTGGGACGACATGGAGGCGTCCGGATCCAGCCTCGACGGCCTCGGACCGGCGGAGCGCGAACTGATGGCCTCGCGCGCGACCGACCATCCGCTGGGCACGATCAGCGGGCCGCTCCGCCTCACCGGCGCGTTCGACGCGCTGCCCAAGACCCTGATCAGCTGCTCATTCCCGCTCGACCAGGTCAGGGGCCTGATCGCCCAGGGGCACCCCCTCTTCGCGCCGTTGGCGGGACCGGAGTGGGAGCTGCGCGAGCTGCCCACCGGCCACTGGCCGATGCTCTCCCGCCCCGCCGACACGGCGGCGCTGCTCGCCGAGATCACGCCCGGGACCTGATCGGCGGGCCCGCCGCGCGGCGCCCGCGCGGGCGCCGCGCACAGCACAGCATGCACAGCACAGCATGCACAGCACAGCACGGCAGGACATTTGTCCCACGGAACCCGGGATGCTTTTATCTATGGGCGAAAGCCGCGCCTCCGTAGCGTTCTGACCATGGAAAACGCAGTATCCCTGGCGAACGTCACCAAGACGTTCGGCGCGACCCGGGCCGTGGACGGGCTGACGCTCACCATCCCCCAGGGCCGGACCGTGGCCCTCCTCGGCCCCAACGGCGCGGGCAAGACGAATACGGGATTGTGACACATTTGTGCCCTTGTTTATAAGCCCTGGCACGGCGCTACGTAGGGGTTTCCGAATCGTTGCGGTGGTGCTGCACGTGCGGGGCAAGATCACGCAAAGGGGGCATTACGCTGATCGGCTAATGGGAGGGGCTGCGCCCCCGTCCGTGATCTTCCCCTCCTGCCCCCTTTGTGTGATCTTGGAGGGGTCCCCGTGCGGGCGGCTCCGAAACAATTCGGCAACCCCTCCTTCCCTCGGCCGGGTTGTTCCTTCCTCGGCACGTCTTTGAGTGCCGCGCGCATCTGGCGGCAACTACAAGACGAGCGGTCGCACAGAGATACCCTTGCTTGCCCAGGGTTCCGGCGGAGTCTCTGTTCTTGAGAGACGCTCCAGCCAACGGATCTGGTCCGTGAAGTGGGTGTGTGCCGACGTGTTGCCGCTGAATGTGATAATCGGCCCTTGCGTCCCTCTCTTGCCGTGTCCGTAGAGCATGACTCGGCATGCGTCGTCTACTTCTTCGATTGCATACGAACATGGGAAGTTGTAGAGGAAGATCTTCAAGTTCGGGCGGGTGAGAGCGACCTCGTACAGCGGTCGGAGGACCTCGCGGACGTATCGGTCGGGGTCTTCCATCGCCGCCTCGGCCGGTTCGACTCGGTATCGGTCCCTGCGGGACTCACAGTAGGGATCCATGACAAAGATCTGAACTGGTGTCGTCTCGGCCTTCTTCTCGAACACCGATAGCACCTCGTCGCGCCCATAGAAGTTCCTGGTCAGACCGAACATGTTGATCCGTTCGCGGGCTGCTTCGAGTCGTTGTATAAGGTCCGCTTCGGACTCGCTGCATGTGTAGGGGAACGCGTCGATGATCCCTGTACGTTGCAGGTGATCAACGTCAGCGGGACTGTGGTCAACCCCGAAACCCAATCGGTCCGGTCGCGTACGGTACAGGCGGCACAGGTACTCGATACGTTCGTCACTGGGGCGTCGCTCGCCGTGTTCCCACCTGCACAGGGTTGCCTGGTCGATTCCCGGTGGAGCCAGTCCGTCAGACGTATAGAGCATGTCGAGGCGGGCGCTGACCTCGGATCGAGTCCACCCGTGTGCGAAGCGCCAAGCTTCGAGTGGCAAGACCTCGGGGAGGGCTTGCCTGATCCGATCAACAGTCTCTTCCGTGGCGAGCCCACGACGAAGCGATTCCAGCAGGATCGCCTTAGCTGCTCGGTCGATCTCTCGACGTCGGGCACCGGTGATCTTCTCTCTCATTTCCGCTCCACGGCATCCGTATTGACGCTTAACGGCAATCGCGCTTCCGTACTTGTTCATTGTCCACCTTTGACGCTCGGCGGCAATCTCAACATAGAACGAACGCCTTGCTCGGACCGTGGAGAAGCAAGGGGTTTGGGTGCTCGATCCGACTACGCCGCACGGCGGAAATGGCGGGACCCGCAGGCGTTGTGAGCGCGCCGTACGGGTCCCTTGATCGCACATCTGGAGGTGCGCGACCCATGGGAAACGATAGAGGCACGGGCAGAGCCGGGGCGAGTCCGGGCAGCAGAGCACGGGCGGGGACGCTGGGGAAGGTCTCTTCTCTCGTCCCTGTACGTCCGAGCACTGATCCTCTTCCGGCGGTCAACCCGACCGTGCCGAACGTCGCCCGGATGTATGACTTCTACCTGGGCGGCAAAGACAACTACGCGGTTGACCGCGAGCGCGCGGAACAGATGATCGCGGCGGTTCCGCTGGTGCGGGAGACCGCGCAGGCGAATCGGGCGTTCCTGGGGCGGGCGGTGCGGTTCCTGGCCGGTGAGGCGGGCATCTCGCAGTTCCTCGACATCGGGGCGGGGCTGCCGACGCGGGACAACGTCCATCAGGTCGCGGAGCGGGTCAACCCGGCGTCGCGTGTGATGTACGTGGACAACGATTCGATGGTGCTGGTCCATGCGCGGGCGCTGCTGGCCACCAACGCGCGGACGGGGGTCATTCAGGGGGACGTCCGCAACCCGGCTCACATCGTGGATCATCCCGAGGTTCGCGGGCTGCTGGACCTGTCGCGGCCGGTGGCTGTGCTGCTGGTCTCGCTCATGCACTTCATCCGCGATGAGGACGACCCTTACCGTCTGGTCGCCGCTTTGATGGCGGCGGTGCCGTCGGGCTCGTGCCTGGTGCTGTCGCATGTGGAGCGTCTACCGGAGTACGAGGACGCGGTCGCCGCCTCCTACGCGCGGGCCAGTGCTCCGGTCGTGGCGCGGCCGGTGGAGGAGATCGGCCGGTTCTTCGATGGGCTGGACCTGGTCTATCCGGGGCTGGTGAACGTCCGGCAGTGGCAGCCGGGTGACGAGGTCAGTCCCGCTGAGCCGGACGTCCCGTTCTTCGGCGCGATCGGCATCAAGCGGTGAGCCCGGCGCGGGTGGCGCGGGTGACGCGCTGGTCTCCAGCGGCGGGGGCCGCTGAGCGGCTGAAAACCGAGCTGGAGCGCTACGAGATCACATCCGATGCCCATCCGGGCAACGGCGTCGCGATGGTGTCGGTCTGGACGGACCTGATGGTCTGGACGGACGGGAAGTTCTCCTACATGTGGTGGGGCGGCGCGTATGCGCCGAACTCGACGACGCGCCGCCGGTTCACTCACAGTCCGGTCGATGATCCGGCGCTGGCGGCGCGGCGGGTGGCGTCGCGGTACGCGGTGGTGCGGGCGGAGGATCCGCATGGGCGGATGGTCGCTGAGATCGTCGGGGCGGTGACTGCGGTGGTGGCTGTCGGCGGGGCGGACGCTTCCGGATACGAGGCGGACAGGTACGAGGTAGACGGGTCGCGGTCGGACGGTCGGAGCTTCTCCGCCGCGCCGCTGGCTGAGGTCGGCTGCTGGAACTGTGAGCCCGATCCGGCCGTCAGAGCCACGGACGCGCACCGGCGGCGGGTGTTCGCGGAGCCGTTGTGTGCGGCGTGCCGGATCGTCTCCGACGTGCGCCGCCAGCTTGACGGGCTGGAACCGCTCCAGCCTGAGACGGCGGAGAAATACCCGCACCTGGTGATGCGGGCGCATGAGCTGCTGGCGCCGGAGCTGGCGCGCTCACCGTTCCCGCTGCATGCCACCTACCGGCCTGCGGTCCTGTAGGCGGGCCATAGACCGGCGCGGCGGTACGGGATGACCCAGCGAACCGGCCCGTACCGTCGCGTCATCCACCGAACGGCCGCTGACCGGACGGCGTGAGGAACCGCCGCCGACTAGTGAGCCGCTAGACCGGGCGCGGCGGTGGTGATCCCGTTCTCTGGGAGGTGAGAGCCGGGGTCCATTCTGCTCCGTCGCGCCCTTCATTCCTCGCGCTGCTGTGCCCCTCCTCACCCAACTGGGGGTGTGGTCGCGCGTCCGTGCCGCCGTCCGGCTTCCCCCGTACGGATGGCGGCTATCAGGCCCCCGTCCCCTCAAGCGCCACTGAGGGGGCGGGGGTCTTCGCGTGCCGGGTGAGCGGAGCGGCCGGCGCCGATGCGAAGCATCCCGGAGGGGCCGCGTAGCGGTTGGGGCCGGTGGCGGAGCGGTGGAGACGCACCAACATGTCCATGTGCGAGTAGCTCCTACGCTGAAAGGGACGCCCCAATCGTGCAGACATTCTCACATTTTCGATACGCAGGAAGCCAGTCGTCTCCGTGCCAGTGATGCAATCAATCAATTCAACGCGAAGTAATCATGACATCACGGAAAGTATTCACCCCTGGGGGCTTGCCCCGTCTTGCAGGCGCTTTACTTCTCGTTTACTCTCTCATTACTTCCTGATGTCAGTTGATCCAGAGGGTCACTGCACAGGAGCCAACAAAAGAACGAAAGGTGAAGGAGATGGAGTCCGAGTTATCGGACAGGTGGATCCTCGCATTCGATGCAGGATGTTGCCGGTGTGGGGCGATCGCTGAAAAGGTCCAGCAGTCGGCTGGCTCGCGGCTGGAGACCTTGTCGCTGCTCGATTCAGACGTCAAATCCTGGCGCTCGCAATCGCTCGGCGACAATCCGCCGTGGGCGCCTACGCTCATTCACGTAGGGCCGCACCGCATTAAAGCGTGGGTAGGAATCCCCATGGTGTTGCGGATGGAGCGGTTGATAGGAGTCCGAGCCACGCTCCGCCTCCTCAGCGACCTCGGCGAGATGCGGAAATCGTCCAAGCCTCAACCTGATTCGTCAGATGCCGCTGCTGTCGGGCGAGGCAAGTTCCTGCGACTCGCTGGGCTCGGGGTAGTAGCGGCCATAATCGGCCCACGGATGAGCGCCGCCCACGCGGAGACCGGACGGCTTAGTCCTGCACAGGAGTGGGTCAAGGCAAATAGGGCCGCCCTCCCGCAGACCTATCCGGAATTCGCTGCCCACGACCTGGCACACCGCCGGGCGATATACGTGGAGCTGCCTGGCGAGGTACGACGCCAGCTCTGGCTAGACCACTTCCAGGTCTTCCGGGAAACTCATCCAGATCTCACACGCGAACAGCATCGAGTCATCGATCAAGCGGTGCAGGTCCATGGAGCTGCAGTCGTCCTCCCTCAGCGGACCACGCAAATAGAAGCTGACCTTGACGCTCTTAAGGCGGCAGCTATCGCAGCATTCGGCGCACAGGAGGCAGCGCGGCTTATCGCCACTCTGGGTCCCACTGAGGACCCGAGTCTCTCGCTTTTGGCTGGCTGCGGATGCAGCGTCGAGAGCGACTTTTGCGTGTTCAGCACCTGTCGCGGCTGCTGGGGCTGCAGGACCGGGTCCTGCTCAACCGGTAACTGCACTTGTGCTGATAGCGGATGCGGAAGTGCGTGGGTCTACAACTGCGATGGCACGTGCCACTAGCGCAACAATCGGGCAGGGTAGAGCACGGCCACGTGATCCAGAGTTCCAGTACTTCGCCCGCCGTACCTGGCGACGCTTGCCCTTGATCCTTCATGCCCGCCCACGCTCTTAGCCGGAAGCGGCCACCGCGATCTTCAGTCCCAATGAACTAATGATCACAGCCGGTGGCCGCATCCGGGAGGTAACGCCAGTTTGGCTGCTCGGCTCGCTCAACTAAGAGCGTCACGAACAAGGGGTTTGAGTGCTTGGCTTGCCACTACCACGGCAAGTGCTCCGAGAGAGGTAAGTATCACTGTCCGTACCAGAATGAGGAGTCCGGCACTCAGAGGTTGGACGTAGAAATCTGCCGCAACCGGGATCATTACTCCCAGCGCCGCGAGTACAGCTACTGCGCACGCGGGCAATGCGATGATCAGCGACTGTCGGATGAGCAGGCCCCCCAGGGCCGTGTCAGGGGAATCGCTGGCGTCTGAGGTTGTGAATGAATACCGCTGGCTCACGAGCGCTTCCGTTTGATTAACGATAAGGACGCCTGACCCGATGAGCAGCGCTAGGAGAACTGCGATATCCACGAGTAGGTATGTGAGCGACCGAGAAGGTGTGAGGTTCGCCCGGAAAACTACTGCAGCCTGTTGGGCGGCAACGGCTGCGCCCATGAACACAGCGAAGCCCATCATGGGCATGCCTGTGGTTCGTCCCCGGGGGTTTGCCTCGACATTCCTAGCGGCTAGGCGTAGTTGAGGTGTGGTGGCTCGGTGCGCGTAGTGCCGTGCGATCACGCAAATGAGCCAACTTGCGGCCAAGACGAGACCGCGTACGAGAATCAGTGCGCCGATCGAGATGGACAGGCCGGTACCGTACGGTGCGCCGGGGAAGTGGCCTTTCATACTGAACCCGGCCACGATCATTCCCGCGCCTAGCACGATGAGAAGAAGGTCGAGCGGCGTAGGCTCTCGGTGGCGACGCTCTCTCGCGGTGCCGAGTAGGTAGGAAGCTCCGCGCCGACTTGCTATGAGGCTTGCCAGGAGACCTCCCACGGCTAGGGCCGCAACGGTGGCCAACGTGATGAGCGAGGTCCTGGGCGCCGAGACACGCGCCGAAGGCAGCGTAAGGAAGCCTGTAGCTAGCTGGAGCGCTCCGCCCGAGACGATGCCGAGAAGAACATATTTCCCGCATTCGTAGACGTTTATCGAGCTGACCTGGCTCAGGGGGGCGCCGGTGGGCCGGGATGTAGCTACCCTCCGGGCTTTGATCGCGGCAGCTAGACGAATCAGATGATAGACGAACGCTGAGGCGGGGACGGCCAGCATTGCTAAGGCTAGAGCCATGACGGGACGGCTCTCCCCCATAAAACTTTCGAGGGATGCTTGCGGCCTATTGACCTGCAAAGACAGCAAAGTCACGGCTGCGGACAGGAAGAAGGCGCCGAGGGCGGTGGCACCCATAATCAGGCGATTGAAGGACTTAGATTTTCCTGGTGGAAGACCTGGGGTGCTTCTTGTGGACATGTCCCACAGCGTAGGCATCTATTCGTTGTGCGAGTAGTTCCTCTCTGAAATCTATTACTACGTACTTACATCTTCTTTACTATCCCTTTCCGTGTCTTGCCCAAAAAGGGGAGACCAGGTCACAGCTTGGGTTCGGTTATGTTAGCGCTGATTTTGCTGCATATGGGGTGAAACGGAACTTTCTGTTGGACCTGCTACGGCAGGGTTAGAACGTCAGCTTTGCCTCCGACCTGCAGGATCATGTGATCGAGGCAGCACGGGGCGGGCACTGTCCGCGTGCTCTGCACCTCCCATCGGCTAGACCCGTGCTGCGGTGATAGGGCGGGAGCGGAGCGGCCGGCGCCAATGCGAAGCACCCCGGAGGGGCCGCGTAGCGGTTGGGGCCGGTGGCGGAGCGGCAGGAAGCGAGAGCATGCGGAAGCCGCGCCGGGGTTCATTCCTGCTCGGTGCGGTCTTCTTTGCCGTTGATCCAGTAGCGGCGGGTGGTGCCGTCCTCGGGCGTGTGGAAGGTGACCCATGCTTCTGCTACGCCTTCGCGGCGTGATGTCACGATGGCCCAGTCATAGAGGGTCTGCTGGTCGCTGTCTTCGGGCTTCTTCTTCGTCCATGTGCTGTCGTCGATGCGGCGGAATCCGAGCGTGTAGCCGATGTGGGGGTCACGGTCTCGCGGGCTGTCGGTGAACCCTCGGACGAACAGATAGAGGATGTACAGGACCCAGGCTGCAAAGACGGCGTAGAAGAACTCTTTCGGGTACCAGCCGATGGGGAATGCCGCGAAGACAGTTCCGAGATCCACAATTCAGTCAACGCGTGCCAAGGTGTGCGGGTGCCCGGCGGGCGCAAGATGACGACAAGCGCCGCAACGGGACGGCGGGTATGATCTTGAAACTTCCCGCGGCTTGATGTGCCCGCGGCTGCCGGTTTGGTGATCTTGAGGCTGGGCGGCTGTGCGTTGCCGTCTGGTCGCGGCGGCGCGGACCGGGACCGGCCCCCAGGCCGCATGCCCGGTCCCGCTGGCCGCAACGCGGCCGGGCGGCGCGGCCCGCGTAGCGGGCCGCCTTGATTCCTATGAGATTAATTCGGCAATTACTCTGACATGCTTTCCGGACGGCATTTACAAGTGTTTCGGACAATCTTTGTTGAACGTGTGTCAGACGGAACTTTATGGGGCGCTTATCCGTTGGCCGGGTATCAGTCGATCAGACCGACAGGAGGGGTCGCAGTTGGCGATACAGGGTGGTATCCCTGTAAGTCACGAGGTCGCGTTCCCGCACGGCTGTTACGTCGTGGGGGAAGTCTCACAGGTGCTCGACTTCGAGGCGAGCACGAAAGATCGTCCTGTGCCTGCGCGGGACAAGGTGACGGGTGAACTGATGTGGGCGGTGCCCGTCATGGATGGGGACCCGTCGCTGAAGGCGGCTGCGAAGTCGCTGAACGTCAAGATCGTCGGCCCGGTTGAGCCGGTGGTTCCGGCGGCTCCTCCGGAGATGGCCGGGCTGCCGTTCGTTCCGGTGGAGTTCGAGGGGCTGGCGGTGACGCCGTACGTGAACCCTCAAAACCGGCTCGCCTACAGTTTCAAGGCGCGTGGGATGCGCGCGGTGTCCGCGCCTGGGGCTAAGGCCGCTCGGCACGGCAGGGGTGCGGCGGGGGACGCCGGATAAATCGGCCGGGTAGGCCGTTCGCGCGGGTGCGCGTCAATTCTGGATATCGGGATTTCCCGATTTCATGCTAGTGCGCGGCCGGGGACCGTTGGTAGTTTCAGCGGTTCCCGGCGGCTGCGCCTTTCTCGCCTCATTCCTCGGTCATCAGAGAGGGTGACTTTTCTCCGTGCTTCGGAAATTGCCCGGTACGGAAGTTCAGAACGTCGTTTCGACGACTCCCGACACCGCGATCGTCTTCGCACCGACCGTGGTCAAGACTCCCGCGATCGTGGTCCTGGTCGTCTGGCTGTGGCGGCTGCTGGCCGGTCTGGTCAAGACGGTGGTACGTCATCCGGTGGCCTGCGGCCTGGTGGGGTCGGTGTCCGGGCTGTGGTGGGCCTGGGGTGGCCGGGCGGTGCTGGTAGCCGCTGGGGTGGTGGGCCTGGCCGGTTCGGTGTGGGCGGGGTGGTGGCCCGCCTCGTTCGTGCGGGTGGTCGGGGCGCGCCTGCTCGCCTGGTGGCGGTGGATGTGGGTGTATCGGCGCAAGTGGCGCTCGGTCGTCACGGTCGCGGGGCTGGGCCGTCAGATCGGCGGGCGGGTGTATCTGCCTGACCTGCGGCGGGTGGTGTGTGACCGGTGGGCGGACCGGGTCACGGTGCGCATGTTGAAGGGGCAGACGGATCAGGAGTGGGCCGATCGGCTGGCGAACCTCGCGCATGGGTTCGGGGCGGCCTCGTGCGGGGTGTCGGTTCCGCGTCCGGGCTGGGTGGTGCTGACGCTGCCGCGTCGTGACCCCCTCGCGCGTGTGGTGCGGGCGCGTGCGATGCCGATGTTGGCGTCGGTGGGGCCGGTGGAGATCGGCGTGCGGGAGGACGGGTCGCCGTATCGGCTGAAGGTGCATGGGACGCATGTCCTGATCGCGGGGGCGACGGGGGCGGGTAAGGGCTCGTTCCTGTGGTCGGCGATTCGCGGGCTGCTGCCTGCGCAGCGGGCGGGCCTGGTGGAGCTGTGGGCGCTTGATCCGAAACGGATGGAGCTGTCCTTTGGCGGGGAGCTGTTCGATGAGTACGCGGCGACGCCGGAGGACTGCGCGGCGCTGCTTGAGGGGGCCGTGTCGGTGATGCACGAACGCGCGGACCGGTACGCGGGGGTTCGGCGTGATCACGTCCCGACCGTGCATGACCCGTTCCTGCTGGTGCTCGTGGATGAGGTGGCGTTCCTGACCGCCTACCAGCCAGACAGGAATCTCAAGCAGCGCATCGGGGCGGCGCTGGCGACGCTGACAACGCAGGGGCGGGCGGTCGGGGTCGGGGTGATGGCGGCGTTGCAGGACCCGCGCAAGGAGGTCATGAACATCCGGAACCTGTTCCCGGATCGGGTGGCGCTGCGGCTGGATGAACCGGATCAGGTGGACATGGTGCTCGGGGACGGGGCGCGGGATCGGGGCGCGCTGGCTGATCAGATCGTCCGTGATCCAGATGACCCTTCGGTGGGGGCGGGGGTGGCGTTCGTGCGGCTGGAGAACGCGCCGGAGCCGGTTCGGGTCCGGGCCGCGTACGTGTCGGACGCGGACATCAAAGACATGGTCGTGTACGCGATGGGGGCGCTGTGATCGTCGTGAAGGCCCTGGAGGGGCTGGCCTGCGCGGGCTGCGAGGCCGAAGGGGAGCTGTGGCAGGACGTGATGACGGGGGTCATCGACTGTCACGCGTGCGGGGGCCGGACGGTCCTGGGCGGTGGGGGCGACGACCGCGACGGGGACTCCGGCCCGGCCGAGTACGAGAGCGGCGACAGGGACGGCGAGATCTGGGGAGCCGGGCGACTGGTGATGGATGAGCACAAGGGCGAACACCTGGCGCTGCGGTGCGCGTACTGCGGGGCGTGGGACCTGTGGACCGATGAAGCGGTGATCGAGTGCCGTACCTGCGGTACCTCGGTGGCGCTGGACTGGGGGGCGGGTGGTGCGGGGTGGTGATGCCTGAGCATCTGTCGGGGCTGGCCTGCGCGGTCTGCGGCGCGCGTGATCATCTGTGGGCGGATCACGTGCGTGGGGTCGTGGAGTGCCGGGAGTGCGGACAGTCGGCGCTGCTCCTGGATTCGGAGTACAGCCCACACGGGTCGCACGGTTCTCGTGATCGCGGGGACGGCGGGGACGGCGGGGCGGGCAACAAGCGGCGCGCGTACGGCGGGGTTCTGGTCGGGCGGCGGAAGGGGAACGTGTGACGGAACCACTGTCGCGGGCGGAGCGGGCGCGGTTGCCTTTGGCGCGGGATGTGGCCGTGCTGCTGGCGGAGCAGAACGGGGTGTGTACCCGGTCGATCGCGATGCGGGTTCTGGACACGGAGACCGGCACGAGTCGGGTGGTGGAGATACCGTGCGGCGCGACGTTGGAGAGCACGTGCGGGCCGTGTGCGAAGCGGAACCGTCAGCTTCGGATGGTGCAGTGCCGGGAGGGCTGGCACCTGGAGGCCGAACCGGTCGCCGAACCGGATGAGGCATCGGAGCATCAAAAGTGGCTGATCGAGTGGCGGGCCTACGCGCAAGAGCAGCGGGAGCGGGCCGAACGCGAAGGCGTGGCGGAGGGCGGGGATACCGCGTTCTGGGATGCCACGATCGCCGACCTTGACGCGGAGATCACCGGATCGGGTCTGCGGGGCAACGTCCTGGACGGGTCGCGGGAGGGTGAGCGGCGGGCGCGTTCGACGCGGCGGCGGCAGGACGCTCCGGACCTTCCCCGGCGGGTGATGGCGGACACGACGCTGGGGCGGACCTTCACGACGCCGGATGGGAAGACGTTCCGGCCGTCGATGTTCGTCACGCTCACGCTGCCGTCCTACGGGCGGGTGCGGGACGGTGTGCCGGTCGATCCGGCCAGCTATGACTACCGGCGGGCCGCTCGGGACGCGCTGCATTTCTCCAAGCTGGTGGATCGGTTCGTGCAGAACCTTCGCCGGGTGGCGGGGTTCGATGTCCAGTACTTCGCGACGGTGGAGCCGCAAAAGCGGCTCGCGCCTCATCTGCATATGGCGGTGCGGGGGACGTTGCCGCGTGCGGAGGTGCGGGCGGTGGTGGCGGCGACGTATCACCAGGTGTGGTGGCCTGCGGCCGATCAGGTGAGGTTCGAGGGTGACCGTCTGCCGGTGTGGGTGGCGCGTCCGGAGCGGCCGGACGGGTCGGCGTATGCGGACGGTCAGGACGGGGATTACGTCGATCCCGCCTCGGGTGAGGTGCTGCCGACGTGGGCGGACGCCCTTGACGAACTGGACGAAGCCGAAGACGCGGAGCCGCTTCACGTGCTGCGCTTCGGCGCCCAGGTGGACGTCAAAGGCGTCCTTGCCGGGTCCAAGGATGCTGACCAGTGCATCCGGTACCTGGCGAAGTATCTGACCAAGAGTCTCGGCGGCCAGATCGCGCCGGACGATGTGGCGCGGCGGGTGCACGCGTCCCGGCTTGTGGAGGCGCTGCGGTGGGAGCCGTGTTCGGCTGAGTGCCCGAACTGGCTGCGGTATGGGGTGCAGCCGAAAGACGCGATGTCGGGCATGGTGCCGGGCCGGTGCCGCAGGAAGGCGCACAGGGCCGAACATCTCGGCTACTCGGGGCGTCGGGTGCTGGTGTCGCGTAAGTGGTCGAACAAGACCCTGGGTGAGCACAGGCGGGATCGGCGGGCGTGGGTGCTGGAGATGCTCGGGATCGCCGATGAGGAGATGGCGGGCGAGCCGGGCCGGTTCGTCTGGTCACAGGTCCCGGACGGTGATCCGGGTGTGGGGTCTCGGGCGGAGCGGACGTTGCGGCAGGTCGCCGAACATCAGGCGCGGCGGCGGTATCTGCGGGAGCTACAGGCCAGAGCGGGCGATGAGTCACCCCCTGAGGGGGGCTGACGGTCGTGGTCGTGGTCGGGGGCCGACTGTCTTTTCGGCAGTGGGAGCGGAGCGGCCGGCGCCGATGCGAAGCACCCCGGGAGGGGCCGCGTAGCGGGTGGGGCCGGTGGCGGAGCGGTGGAAAGCGAGAGCACTGGGGAAGGCGCGCGGGGTGCCTTTTGTCGGGAATCGCTGGCGTGGGGTGGTTCGTGGGGATCAGATGGTGAGGTGATCACCGCCAGGCAGGGAGCGGGCGGCGCGGGAAGCAAGGGCGGGACCGGTACGGAGCTGGCTAGGGAGGGGTTCACATGGCGGGGTTCGGGTTCTTCGCGATGGTCGTGAGTATCGGGGTAGGCATCCCGCTGTCGATCTGGCTGCAGGATCGGCGGGATCGGCGGTGGGCCGACGTGGAGGCCGATCACTGGTCACCGCCTCGTCCGAGGATGGGGCGGCGGAGACCGGAGCCGGAGTTTCCAGTGCGGGACGCTCCGCCTGTGACGAAGCACCAGTACCTGATCGGTAGCGATTCGCAGGACGCGCGGGCGGTCCACATGTCGTGGGAGGAGGTGCGGGAGCTGGCTGTGAAGAAGTCCGGGGGGATCTGGCGGGGTCAGGACGTGTATGTGTCCCGTAAGGACGGGCGAGGCGGGGTCAAGCGGTGGATGTGGCGTAACGGGATGCTGATCCGCCACTCGTCGGAGTGATCGCGCGTCGGGCTGGGATGGGGCCGCTCGGCGGGGCGGGCGGTGTGCAGAGCAGTCGGGGATCGGTGGCGGTGCGGGAGGGGTCACGCGGTGGAATTCGGTTGGGTTGTGGTGCTGGTCGTGCTGTTAGCCGTCCCGGTGATGGTCTGGCTGCAGGTGGGGTCGGCGGACGAGTGGGCGGACGTGGAGCGGACGGCGTCGGGTGCGCCGGTTGCTCGCCGTCACCGCTACGTGATCACTGAGAGCGGGAGGCGGGCGAACAGGCAAGAGGTCGTCCTGACGTGGTGGGAGGTGCGTGAGTTGGCGGCGGAGAAGTCGGTGGGGTTCCCGGTGCAGCGGGATGTGTGGGTGGCCCGCGAGGCGGAGGGCGGCGGGGTCAAGCGGTGGATGTGGCGTAGGGGGAGGCTGATCCGTCATTGGACGGATCATGCGCCGCTGTGATCAGCCGTCTACGTG
>NZ_JADDIL010000111.1:0-20391 GCF_020826795.1 Microtetraspora sp. AC03309
CTCCACGACCTGGGTCACCGAGAACACCAACGTCAAGCAGATCGCCCTCTCCGGCAACCGCATCGGCATCCTCAAAGCCGACGGCACCGCCCTCGTCAAAGAAGGCGGCCTGTCCACGACCTGGGTCACCGAGAACACCGGCACCATCCAGATCGCCCTCGCGGGCGACCGCATCGGCGTCCTCAAGGCCGACGGCACCGCCCTCGTCAAAGAAGGCGGCCTCTCGGCCACATGGGTGACCGAGAACACCAGCGTCAAGCAGATCGCCCTCGCCAGCGGCACGGACTAGATCAGAACACGCACAACAGCCCTGCCGGACCCCGTGATCCGCTGATCGGATCACGGGGTTGTGCCCTGCGGATCCCACCGCCCGCCCGTCGCGTTCTCACCGCCGGATCATGTGCGTGGCCACCGTACGCTCGCTCGGATCGCCGCCCGCCTCTTTGTCCGGCCGAGCCCATCTCAGAGCGCCAGTTCCAGGTTGATCTGGTAGATGCCGGTCATGATGGTCTCGAAGTCCGCGACGATCTCGGGCGCGTACTCCCCGCGATTGCGCGGTTTGACGCGGAGCGGGCGGCCTTCGTAGGTCGCGGTGATCCGGTAGCGGCCGAGGGGCACGTCGTGCACGCCCGAGCCGTCCCCGGTCCGGGTCGACTTCCGGGTGATGGTGCTCCCCTGGGAACCGTCGATCAACGGCCCTTCGGGGGTGAGCGTGAGCTCCACGTTCTCGTCCTGCAGGTACGCCTCCGGATCCTGCGGATCGCGGTTGTCCAGGTAGATGAGCACCGAGCTTCCGTGGACACCCAGGCCGTCGGCTTTCTGCCCGGTGAGCTTCCAGGTGAAGTTCCTGATCGCGCCGGTGGGCCCGGCGAACGACATGTCGTCGTCGGGCGCCAGGTCCAGCGAGTACGTCTGCCCGTTGTACTGACGGGTCACCGTGGCCGTCGCATGGAACGTGGCCGCGACATTCGTCTCCACGCGGTAGAAGCCCTCAGCGTCGGTCGGCACGATGAGGTTGCTGTTGTACAGCAGTTGGTTGTCCGCCACGATCTGCACACCGGCGAGCGGTGTGCCCTTCCCGTCGACCACTCGTCCTTTGAGCACACCAGGTTCGATCTCCCCGATGCCGACCTTTTCCGCGCTCACCGTATCGCTCCCTCGTCTGCCGCCTGTCGTGTCCGTCACCTCTGCCGTCCCGGAGATTCCGGGAACCCCGGTCATCCCGCATCCGGTCAGGGTCACGGCCAACAGGCCGGTCATCAACAACGTTCTTCGCACCCGGAGCACGCTAAAAGGTTGATCTTGAGTTCCACTTGGAGGTGCCTAGGAACGCCACGCGGCGAGCGACATGGCATCGGCGACGACAGAGGCCGGGCGGTCATGTTGTACGTGGACACCATGGAGTGCTCGTAGGCGCCGATGGCGGCCACCGCGATCAGTTCGCCGGGGCGGGGGCCCGCCGGATGCTCCACGCCCTGGGCTATGACGTCCACGGCCGCGCTGTGGTGACCGCCGCGAGGTAGCGGCGTGGATCCAAAGGGCAGACAGTTCGGCCCAGGGGGTGAGGACGAGGCCCTGGCCCCATGTCATGAGAACAGCGACCTGCGGTGTGGCAGCTGTTCAGAGAACCGTCAGTCCACGGGCCGCGAGCACGGCGGCGGCCTGGGCAGGACTGATGACGGCGCCGGCGAAAGCACGGAGTTCGCCGTCGTCAGGCTCCCCTATGTCGGCCCCCCGGAGGTCGGCCCTGGCGAACTTCGTGCCGACCAACCTGGCGCGGATGAGGCGACAGTCGGTGAAAACGGCACCGGTGAAGTCGCAGGCGGCGAGGTTCGCCTCGTCGAATCGGATTCCGTCCAACTCCTGCTTCCGGAAGGAACATCCGGACAGGTCGGCCAGGGTGAGATTGGAGTGGGAGACGGAGAAGGACGTCCCCCTGGATCCGCCCAGCGCGGCGCCGATCATCCGGCAGCCGGTGAAGCGCGCGTCCGTCAGCAGCGCGTTGCCGAACTGCGCGCCCGACAGGTCGACACTGGTGAATTCCGCGTCGGTCAACTCGGCTCCGCCGAATCGGGTCGTCGCGCCTCCGCCACCGTTGAATCGGGCGCCTTCGAGGTCCGCGCCGCGGAAATCGGTTCTTCCGAGAGCGCACCCCTCGAAGACGTAGCCCGCCAGGTCGGCCTCCCCGAGGTCGGCGCCCGACAGGTCGCAGTCTTTGAAGACGTACGGTTCCGCCGCCAGCAGATCGGTGAGCGCCGTACCCGAGAGATCGAGCCCTTCGATGTGCCGTTCCTCTGCCAGCAGTTCTTCGATGTTCACGCCTTGAATCCGTTCTGAAATGCGGTGGCCGGGGATATGGAGCAGCGATTCATGCTTCACATGCGGTCGACGGGTACGCATGACGAAGCGTCTGCTTTCCGTGACGCACGTACGTCTTCCGTGAGCTACGTCCGGCGGGCACTGCCGGGAAACGCCTCCTCGATGCCGCGTGGCGCCACAGGAACGTCGACGTGGTTTCCCTGATCATGTCGTGAACGCCCGGACGAGCGTGTCACCGAGCAGGCGTCCCGCCTCCTCCGGGCTCCTGCGCCCGGCGACCACCTCCTCGTTCGCGCCGACGGCGAGGGCGCGGATCATCGCGTACGACCAGTCCGGCGGCAGGTCGGTTCGTATCTCCCCCCGCCCGTGTGCGGCGACCAGCCAGGCGAGCAGCGACTCGGCCGGGGAGGGGTGCTTCAGGGGGTCGTCGATGACGAGGTCGCGATGCGTATCGAGAAAGCGATAGCGCTCACCGATCCCCACGATCTCGGGCCCGAGCCGGCGGAGGATCGCGGCGGCCGTATCGCCCTCGGCGATGGCCGCGGCGGCGACCGCCCGCTGCTCGTCGACGACCATCGCGAAGAGCGCGCGGACGAGATCCTCACGTGAGGGGAAGTGCCGGTAGACGGTGGTGCGGCCGACGCCGGACGCGTCGGCGATCTCCTGAATGCTCGCCTCGGGCTTCTGCCCGAGCAGACGCATCGCCGTGGCGAGCACGGCATCGCGATTCCGCTGGGCATCGGAGCGAAGGAGGGGGTTCTTGCCGGGCACGGAGAGGCGACCACCTTGGAGATGAATTGGAACAGTGGAGTACCAAGTGGAACGCCACTGTACCACTTTGTCGGCGGCTTTCTCGGTGAGTGCGTGATCAGCGAAGAGCCGCCGGGCGCGGGCAGATCAGCGCGCGGCCGAGGCCCGGGAAAGAGGGAGCAGTCCACTGCGGCGCGGGAGAGATCGCCCCTCGGCACCTTCCGCCGTCGTCACAGCGGAAGTGCTGACCAACCACGACGGAGATCATTCTGCTAGGGGCTCCAAAGGCCGCCATGCTAGCGTGATCACGTCCATATTTGCTTACTTGAGATGGTCCGACAACCATCTCTTGAGCAGTCAGGCGAGAACCCTTGAAGATCACCCGTTGGGTCGCGGGCGGCATGACCCTGACCGCCGCGGCCGCCCTCACCCTGGTGTCCGCCGGCCCCGTGCAGGCCTTTCCCCAGGGCACGTGCCGGGGGCCGTTCCAGAAGGTAGCCAGCTATCCCATCACCGAAGGGGCGAAGGACGGGAAGGAGTACGGCACCGTCACGCTGTACAAGAGCAGCATCACGCACAAGAAGTGCGCCATTACCCGGGTGGCGGGCCCCTATGTTGGAAAGACGAGCTATATGTACGTCGAGCTCTTCGTCGACAGGAACGGGAACAAGAAGTACGACGACCCCGATATCGGGGTCGCCAATGGCAGTGAGAAATACAAGTGGTTCGCGGGCCCGGTCTACGCTTCCGCCGACCATCTGTGCGTCCGGTTCACCGGGGCGATCAGGATCGGCTCCAAGCCCCTCGTCTACGGAGGCACGCCGAAAGGCAAGTGGATGCACTGCGATTGAGCAGGCACGGTAGCGGCGGTCGCTCCTCACCCGGCACACGGCCCCGTCAGGGGCGGGGCCAGGGCTTTCCGGCGAGGCGTTCGATGTCGGCGTTGAACCGCTGAAGGCAGGCGGCGAAGGCGGCGACCTCCGCGGGTGTCCAGTCGGCCAGCACCCTCTCCAGGCTGCGGATGTTCGCGGCGCGCTCATCGTTGAGGCAGCGCTCGCCTTCGGCGGTGATGCGGAACTTGCGGGCGATACCCCCCTCGGGATCGGGTATGCGCTCGACCAGCCCGGCGCGCAGCATGGCGGAGGTCTGCCGGTTGAGGGTCGAGGCGTCCAGACCGAACGCTTCGCTGAGCTGCCCGATGGACATCGGGCCTTCCAGTCCAATGCGGCTGAGCAGGGTGTACGCGCTGCGGTCCAGGTGCCCGCCCTCGCGTTCCGCACGCAGGAAGACCGAAGGACGGTGCCGCCCCAGCAGCATGGTCTCGTACTCGATCAGGTGCGTGGGCTTGTCCATGCCAGTCCTCCCGAAGGCGCCTGCGCCCCTCATGCGCGTCCTGCGTGTTCCGTCCCGGTGCGCGGCAGCGAGCGAACCCTGTGCCATGCACATCGTATGCATGCTGCATAATCCGCGAACCTTGTGAGAGACAGGCGCATCCCCGCACACGGCCCGCGCCTACCGCTCATCCCGCCACCGCCATCCCGCCGCCACCGCCATCGGGTGCCGACGGGGTCAGCTTGGCCGCTTCCCTCACACGGACCCCGCGATGCGTCAGGTCGATTCACGCGACTGCCCGCCGGCCCGCCCTGAGCAGCAGACCCCTCCCCCGATCGAGCGAACGGCTCATCGGCAGCAGCCCACCCAGAGATATGCATCATACACGTCATATGCATAGTACATGTCTTGTGTATGGTGCATATCGTCACTCGACTGTCGAGAAGAGGAGGGATACGTGGAACACTCCACGTCCACCGCTCGCCCGGGCGGGATCGTCGGCGTGCTGGCGGCGGCCGGCATCGTCGCCGCGCTCATGCAAACCCTGGTGGTCCCCCTGGTGGGCCAGCTGCCACAGCTGCTGCACACCAGCGCCGCCAACGCCTCGTGGGCCATCACCGTCACCCTGCTGGTGGGCGCTGTCGCCACGCCGGTGATCGGACGGCTCGGCGACCTGTACGGCAAGCGCCGCCTGCTGCTGGCCTGCACGGCGCCGCTGGTCGCGGGCTCGGTGGTCTGCGCCCTGGCCGGCTCACTGATCCCGATGGTCATCGGCCGGGGTCTCCAGGGCCTGGGCATGGGCATGATCCCATTGGGCATCAGCGCGCTACGTGACCTGCTGCCGCCTGCCCGGCTGGGTTCCGCGATCGCGCTGATGAGCTCCTCCATGGGCATCGGCGGCGCTCTCGGACTGCCGCTGTCGGCCCTTGTCGTCGAGAACATGAGCTGGCGCGCGCTGTTCTGGGGCTCGGCCGCGCTGAGCGCGATGATCGCGGCCCTGATCCTGCTCCTCGTGCCCGCGACCCCGGCACAGACCGCAGGACGCCTCGACTACGTCGGCGCGCTCGGTTTGGGCGCCGCCCTCGTCTGCCTGCTGCTGGGCGTGTCCAAGGGCGCCGACTGGGGGTGGACGAGCGGCACCACGCTCGGATTGCTGAGCGCCGCACTGGTCATCCTGCTGGCCTGGGGGTGGTGGGAGTTGCGGTCCGGCGACCCGCTGGTCGACCTGCGTGTCACCGCTCGCCGTCAGGTGCTGCTGACCAACCTGGCTTCGATCTTGATCGGCTTCGCGATGTACGCCCAGTCATTGGTCGTGATGCAGATTCTGCAGATCCCCGCAGCGACCGGGTACGGCCTCGGCCAGTCGATGCTGGCCGCCGGCCTGTGGATGGCTCCCTCGGGGCTGATGATGATGGCCGTGTCCTCGCTGGGCGCGCGCCTGTCGGCCGCTCGCGGCCCCAAGACCACTCTGATCGTCGGCGGCCTGGTCATCGCACTCGGCTACGGGGCGGCCCTGGCCGTCATGGGATCGACCTGGGGTCTGATGATCGCTTCCTGTGTCGGCTCGACGGGTGTCGGACTCGCCTATGGGGCGATGCCCACGCTGATCATGAACGCGGTTCCCCAGTCGGAGACCGCCGCGGCCAACAGCTTCAACTCCCTGATGCGCTCCATCGGCACCTCGGTCTCGGCCGCCGTGGTCGGTGTCGTCCTTTCTCAGATGACCATGAGGGTGGGCGGGCACACCCTGCCCTCCGAGTCGGGTTTCCGCGTCAGCCTGGTGATCGGCTGCGCCGTCGCCGTCCTCGCCGCGGCGATCAGCCTCGTGCTCCCCGCGCGCAAGGCCGGGTCCGGCCGGCGCGCCGCCCACGCCGAACCGCATGCCGCGTCCGTGCACTGACGTCGCCCCGCCGACTCGCCGAGCGTTCACCGGCCGAGCGGCACGGACAGCCGGACAGGTCGCGGCGGACGATCCCCGCCGCGTGGGCCAGGTAGACGTCGAAGCCGGGGTACATCAGGCCCGCAAACGGCAGGTCGTCCACGTCGACGGCGAGCACCGGGCATTCCCCTTCGGAGTCCGGCTCACCCACCGCCAGGACCCGCCGGGAGTCCGATCCTCCGGGCGGGGCGAACCACCCGAAGCGCTCCAGCAGGCTCGTGTCGAACTCCAGCCACGCGCGCAGGCTGGGCGGCAACGGGCGCCGCGCTCCCCGCCCATTCAGCCATGCCCCGGAAGCTAGCAGCCGCCGCTGACATCGCTGTCGACGATCACCAATGTCCATGAAGATGTCGTCGGACCACCTGCGACCCTCGCGCCGGCTGGCGCGGTGGCGTCGGCCTGCGCACGTCGGCCGGAGGTCACGCTCCGACCTCCCCTCCGCCTTGCGACGCATCCATGCCAGAACGGCCCAACAACGTGTCGTTACTTTCAGTAGTCATTCATGTGCTGTAAGTAAAGGGTCGAGGCGGCTCACATGACGACCGTCTCATCAGCGACAGAAGATCGGAGCGTTCATGCGACCAGTCGCACCCACGGCTGCCCGACGGCCCAGGGCTGCCACCTTGGCAGTACTCACCACCCTCGCCCTGGCCTCCGGCGTCGGCACCTCCCTGGCCTCAGGATCTACCGGGCACCCCGCGGCTCAGGCGAGGAAGGAGGCCACCGGCTTCTGCCTGGACAGTGGCGGGAACAGCTCGCAGGTGAAGGTGCCCGCCTACCTGTGGCGCGACTGCACCAACCCCTCAGCAAACCTGAAGTGGGTCATCCAGAACGGCCAGATCAAGAACGTCGCCACCGGCTACTGCCTGGACAGCGGCGGGAACAGCTCGCAGGTGAAGGTGCCCGCCTACCTGTGGCGCGACTGCACCAACCCCTCAGCAAACCTGAAGTGGGTCATCCAGAACGGCCAGATCAAGAACGTCGCCACCGGCTACTGCCTGGACAGCGGCGGCGACAACTCCCAGGTGAAGGTGCCCGCCTACCTGTGGCGCGACTGCACCAACCCCTCAACGAACCTGAAGTGGGTCATCCAGAACGGCCAGATCAAGAACCTGGGCTGACCCAGGCCAGAGCCCGGATCGACCTTCGCGGGCCGATCCGGGCCACCCGGTCGGGCCCCCCCAGGAGCCACTACCGCCTGGGCCGCCGTACGGCTGCTCGTTCGCGTGCGCGCCTTCCTCCGCCCGGGGATCCACGCCCCGTCATCCCATCGTGATGTGTCGGGGGTGGGTGTTACGGTCGCGCGTATGCGAACCAGTTACCTTGCGTGGGACGACGCCGTGGACCTGTTCCAGCGGCGGGGGCTGCCTGAGGGCACGTACAAGAACCTGTACGAGGAGGAGTACATCCTCGTCCCCGGTCATGCCTCGGTAACCGGCGAACTCCCTCTCGACGAGCACGAGCGGACTCCGTGGCGGGGAGACACGCCTGAGATGGCCACCGGGTACGTCGTGGACGGCGACCTGACCGTCGACGGCAATATCACCGACGTGGACGACGGCGCCGCCGCGTTGATCGTCCTGGGGGATCTGCGGGCGAAGAACATCTACCTTGCGGGCGACACGAAGCTGATCGTGCTCGGCCACGTGACGGCCGAGACCTTCGTCGGCGACATGACCGAGAAGCTGGTGATGATCCACGGCGATCTCCGCACCACCGTGGCGATCTTCTGGAACGAGTTCTGCCCCGACCTGGTCGCCGGCACCCTCTATGGCAGGACCCTCGCTCCCGCCTACCTCGACCTCCCCACCGCCCCCATCGGCGACCTCGTCGACCCGACGCCCGATGCCCCGCTCAGCAGCCTCCTGGTCCCCGAACTACTGATCAGCGGCGCCCTCCGCCCCGACGACTTCCCCGAGGTCGGCATCCGCGGCTCCGCCCTCCGCCGACACCTCCTCACCGGCCTCCCCCTCACCCGAACTCCCTGATCCACCCGTCCGCTCCGCCCGGCGCCCCGAGATCAGCCTGTCCCCCGACTCTGGATCGATGTAGCACCTACGAAGGGATCGTGTCCGCGGGGACTTCGAGACTGATCGGCACCGCCGCCGCAGCGGACTCCGGGGCCTTGTCGGCGGTCTCCGCGGCGGCGGCGTTCGACAGCCGCAGCTCCAACAACTGGAGGCCGGCGCGGATCGGAGGGTTCCTCCGCCGTCTGACTTCCGCGCTCCTGTCTCTGCCTTCCTGTCTCCGGCCGACCACAATCCACTCCGGAAGGCATCCACAAGAACACGGAGAGAACGAAACCGCAGCCGCATGGGAGGGCGGTGGCGGATGCGCCGCCACGACGTCCTGCACCCTGACCCTCTTCCCCGGCAACGGGATGACCATCACGGTCGGCGTCGGCGGCGCCGGTTCCCGTTTCAGCGGAAGCACCACCTCCGGAGAGAACTCGACCTTCAGCGGCCCCCACGGCGGAGCCGGTGCCCAGGGCGGCGCCGGCGGTGAATTGGCCAGCAAATACAGCGGCGGCCACGGCGGCAAGGGAGGCATCCTATTCGGGTGGGGTGGCGACAGCGGTCCCGGCAAGGGAGCTTTCGCCGTCGGCCGGGCAGGCACCTCCAGCAGTTCGGGCAAGGGAGGTGCCGAAGGCGCGCCGGTCGGGGTGCCCAAGTCCTGCCCCACCAGCACCGGCGTCGGCGGCAACGGCTGCGTCGTCATCACCTACTGACACCCCACGGCACCGACAATCCGATCAGCCCCCGACACGTCTCGTCGCCGCCGCGTAGGACCGGATCATCTCCAGGAACAGCCCGATCACGATGACCCCGAGGACCCCGTGGTACCACTGCCAGCCCACACCGATGCCGACGAACCCATCCACGATCATGATCCCCGCGCCGCCGCCGACGGCCAGCAGCATGCCGACCAGTACCAACAGCATCAACGCCCTCGGCAACCTGCGCCCCAGCGCCGTGACCGTCGCGACGGCGACGCACGCACCCAACACGCCAGACGCGGTCGCGAGCCACTGTGCCATGGCCGCTTCCATGAAGTACCTGCCGCTTTCGGCAGCCGATACGGGCGGGCCGCCCGGAAACCCGAGCCGGGCCTGCAGGGCAAAGGCCGCCTTCCCTACGGCGTAACCGAGGAACAGCACCGCCATCGCGTACGCCGGCCAGCGTCGTGGGTGATCAAAATCAACCATGGCTACGACCGTAGACACGGCACAGCGGGCATCACTCCCTCCCGTGAGGGAAACGTCTCCCCTGCAGGAGGGAGCACCAGCAGCTGCCCTTGGAGCGAGTCGATGTTCGCCGCAACTCACCTGGGCGGCTCCCCTGCTGGAGGACGCGCCCCCCCCCCCGGCGAGAAGATCGGCGGACGGCGTGCCTGGTAGGAGCTCCGGGCGCGAACGTCGGCTGGGACCTGGAGTACTGAAGGGGCTCAGGAGCAGGCGGCCATGAGCTTCTTGGTAGCCGCGTCGGCCTTCTTGCTGACTTCGGCCGCCGTGACGGAGTCGACGTTGAGCTGGGAGAGCGCGTCGACCATCTCGGACAGGGCCGTCTTGAGATCACCGTCAGCCCGCTCGGAGATCTTCTTGAGTGTGCCGACGTGGTCCGAGATCGCCGTGTTGGTGCCCTTGGGATCGGCGACCGCCGCCATCACCTTGCTCATGAAGTCGCCCGACGCGGCGACAGCCTCCGCGCAGAGCGCCGCGTTGTCCGCGCCGCCCGCGACACCACCTCCCACGCCGCCGTCGGCACTACCACCGGCGACCTCTGCGGCACCGGCTGCCTTGTCGCCTCCGCTCCTGCCGCTGCCGCTTCCCTCGCCGCTGCCGCAGGCCGCGGTGAGGGAGACAAACACGATCGCCGCGACGGCTGTGAGGGTCGTCCGGACGTTGCTCATTCGTGGCCCCTTCCGATGATTCATTACCGAGAAGGAGCGTCCGCGCGCTCCCTTGCGGCTCGCTTTCAAAGGCCTGTCACCTGGCGGTGAACATGGCCGCGTAGACGCCGTTCTCCATGTCGATGCTGACCGGGTACAGGCCCTTGGCCGTCATCTCGTCGAACCGCGCCTGGTACTGGGCGGCGCTCATTCCGTGGAAGGCGTACCAGGGGCGGATCCCGTCCTTGACCCAGACAACCGAGTACGTCTTCCCATCAGGGCCGACCGCGATGACGGACGGCCGGTATCCGGCCTTGACAGCGTTATCGAAAACGCTCTGATAGCCGGATGCGCTGATGGAGAGGTTGTAGTTCCAGGAGATGCCCGATGCGTTGGGCACCCAGACCGCCTCGTAGCGCGGGTCGGATGGCGTGCCGTACACGTTGAGCGAGCTGAGCATGTAGCCCTTGTTGTTCCGCAGCTCAAAGTTGATCGTGTCGAACTCGTTCGCGCTCATGCCGTGGCGGGCGACGAACTTGCCCGTCTTCTTCTGGAAGATGGCGGCGAACGTGGCGGCCGACCCGCTGCCTGTCGCGGTCACCATGGTGGGCTGATAGCCCATCGCGGTGAACCGGTCGAACTCCTGCTGATAGACGGCGTCCCCCTTGGCCCTCACGATCAACTGCCAGTCCGGGCCGGGCCTGTTGTCTGAGAACATCGCCCATCTCTCCTGCTCGTTCTGCCGTCCGACCGAGAGAACCACCGGACGTAACCCCGAGCGCTTCATGGGAAGCCTGTCCCACACCCGCACGCCGCTCACGTCGTGATAAGCGCGGTACTGATATGAGGTGGTGGTCTCGGTACGGGCACCCGCCGATGCCGATGGGACGGTCACCGAGAAAGAGGCCAGGGCCATCGCGACGGCTACCGTGATCTTCTGTCGAGTACGCATCGTCTTCTCCGTTGAGGGTCGGGGCCGGGCGTGCCCCGGGGGTGGGCGGAAATCGCTGGGGCGGCAGACCGGCGTTCTATTGGCGAGGTGGGGATACAGGCCACTTTCGGAGTCCCGCGCTCGGGACGCATGAGGCGATGCCCCGCTCGCGTCGGGAGTTTTTCAGCGCCAGTAGAGCCACGGCCCCAGCCGGATCGCCGGGCCGGTGAGTGGAGGGTGCCCCCAGAGGCCGATGATCCGGGCGCTCATCCGAGTGCTCTTCACCGAAGATCACCCGGTTGTCCGGCGCGGACACGCGGCGCTGCTCGCGACCCCCCTCTCTCTGGCATCGTGGTCGTGGCCGCAACTCTCAAATTAGGCTCGCGAGTGGCTGGGAGTGATCCGTGTCAGCACGGAGACCGGTCCCAGTGCCAGCCCCGACCGCAGGCGGCACTTTCCCTTTGCGTGCCGGCTGCGGTTGTTCGGTACTGTCCTGCTGGTGTGCCACAGGGGGCGGACGTCGAGATTCCTGAGGAGCTATGGACAAGCTGATGGAGCGGCGCGAGGAAAGGCCCGCAGTGGAGGTACTGCTCTCGCCCGCGAGCATCTGGCGCGCAGGGCTCGCCATAGCGGCCGTCGCCGCCGTGCTGTTCTTCGCGCGCTACGTACTGGTCGAGGCGGGTTCGCTGATCGTCATGCTCGTGATGGCGTGGTTCATCTCGCTGGCCATGGAACCGGCCGTACGCCGCCTGTCGCGGCGCATGCGCCGCGGCAGGGCCGCATTGTTGGTGATGACGTTGTTCATCGTTGCCGTGGCGGTCTTTCTTGTCCTGTTCGGCAACCTTTTCGTGCAGCAGGTCGCCGTGCTGTTGGAGATGCTGCCCAGCGTCGTCACCGGCGCCGTCGACTGGCTCAACACCCGTCTCGGCACGAGATATGAGATCTCCGACATCCTCACCTCCATCAACCTGACCCCGCAGCAGGCCGCCCAGTACGCGCAGGGTGTGCTCGGCGGTGTGCTGGGCCTGCTGGGAACGGTGACCGGGGCGGTCTTCAACGGGTTTGCCCTCCTGTTGTTGACGTTCTACTTGTCGGCCGACGGGCCGAGGCTGCGCCGGTGGATCGCACAGCTGCTGCCCGGCCGGTTCCAGCGGGTCTTCATCAGCGTCTGGGACGTGTCCACGATCAAAACCGGTGGGTATGTCTCCTCCCGGCTCATCCTGGCCACCATCAACGGCGCCGCCTCGGCCCTGGTGTTCCTGGCGCTCGGCATGCCGTCGTGGTTCGCGCTCGCGGTGTGGACGGGAATGGTCGCCCAGTTCGTGCCCACCATCGGCACCTACATCGCCATCGCTCTGCCGGTGGTGGTGGGTCTGGCCTCGCCCCGGCCCTGGGTCGGTCTGGCAGTGCTGGTCTGGGGAGTGCTGTACCAGCAGGTGGAGAACCTGGGGCTGGAGCCGAGAATCAGCGCGCGGACGGTGGACATCCATCCTGGGGTGTCGTTCGCGGCCGTCATCTTCGGGACGTCGCTGTTCGGCGTGGTGGGTGCGTTGCTGGCCGTGCCCGTGGTGGCCATGCTGCTCTCCCTGGTCGAGATGTTCGCCACCCACCAGGAGCTGCAGGAAGCCCCCGCCACCGAACCGGCGCCGTCTGCGCCGTCAGCGCCGTCAGCGGCCAAGAGCGAGGTGAGCCCGCCGGTGTGACCGATCAGAGCTGAAGAAGGCTGCGGGGTCCAACGCTCGACGGGTGCCGCCGTCGCCTCTGAAAGCAGGCGGTGATATCTCCGTCCAGCGATTCTGCCGAAAATGTCAGTCTCCTTCTCTAGCATCAGCGATCAGATCGAAGGGAGCCATGCCGATGCCGCTCTATGCCCACCGCATTCCACTCTTGGTCACCACGGACGTGCCCGCGGACACCGATCTGGTCGATGTCGGCCGGATCTTGGCCGACGCGGTGTGCACTCTCCGGTGCGGCAACCTGACATATCCCGCACTGCTTCAGGGGGCGACCTTCTGGCTGGACGCTCCTGTGCGGGGACACGCTCCTCTGGAGGAACTCCGTTTCACCGCGATGCTCGGTCACCTGTCCGCCACAGCGCCCCATGAATCGGCCCGTGATGTGGTCAGCGACGCCCGGGCAGCGATAACCGCAGCAGTCAGCGCCCACTACGGCCACCTGGGAAGCTGCCCGCCGGCGGTCCTCGCCGTCCGCTCCGATGACGTGGCCGAGCGAACGCCGGCGTCGGCCGTCCCCGTCACGGTCACCGCTGAGACTCCGGTCCTGGTCACGGCGCTCGGGTAAGGCGGTCGCGCGCAGGCGCGCGACCGGGCCGTCGCAGACGTGGGCCCCCGCGGTGCCGGCGACCGGTCCACCATCTGATCGAACCAGCTGATACATCCATGAGCGTGACAAGCGGTCAACGGCCATTGCTCAGTCAGGCTCCCCGGCCTGCCGGAGACATCTAGAGGTCGAGGTCCGAGCCGCTGAACCTGTCGTGCAGGAAGCGGCCTTGATCGCGCAGGGCCTGGTCGTCGCCGCGGTGGATCGCGTCGGCGACCTTGCGCGTCTGGGCGTCCAGTAGCGCGAGCTGGGCGAGCAGTTCCTCGTGTGCGCTGCGCTCGCGGTCGGCCCGTCGCGCGAGGGCATAGCCGCGCGGCAGGTTTGCGTACGCCTCCAGGCTCGACGGCAGATAGCTCCGGATCGTCTGCGACACGACGTGTAGTTGGTCGGGTGAGGAGGCGAGTCGCTCGGCCCGGCCGAGAACGTCGCCGATGATCTCGGCCAGCGCCTCGACGGCGGTGTGCACGTCGTCGGGGAATCGCCGGTCGATCCGCTGGAGCAGCGCGTCCAGGTCGGCGCGGAGCCGCTGCGTCTCCACTTCGGCGGGCGAGATCGACAGCCGAACCCGGTCGGGCGGGGCGGCCAGCGCGCCCACGCCGTACAGCGCGGCCACGACCACCGGCCAGAGGGTCCCCGCGAGCTCGAGGAAGTGGGCCGCGACGCCGAGCAGCGCCAGCGATGAGCCCACGATGTTCCGGGTCGAGCCGAGGTAGCGCAGCACCCGGTCACTGATACCCACGGATCTCCTTGAACGCGCTGCTCAATGAGGTGGAGCGGGCGTCGAACACGGCACCGCCGGTCAGGGCGGCGACCTCGCGCATCTCCTCGACGTCGCTCTCGCCGAAGAGCACGACGAACGTGGGCGTACGGCTCCGTTCCTCCGGCAGCGCGCGATAGTAAGCCGCGAAGTCGGCGTAGCCGGAGCCGTTGGTGTTCACGCCGTCGGTCATCAGCACGATCGAGGTGTAGTGGCCGGGCGTGGCGGGCTGGTCGTAGGCCGCCCTGAGGCTGTCGTAGATCGCGGTGCCGCCGTCGGCGTCCAGCCGCTCGGCGAACTCCGTGATCTGTGCGAGCACCGGCGACGGGTTCCGGTCGGGGACGGTGAACGAGGTCGGCCGTCCCGCCGTACTGTTGAAAGGGATCATCGTCACGGTTTCGCGATTGCTGAAGCGGGAGAAGGCGCCGGATGCGGAGGTGTCCGCGCCGGTCAGCGTGACGAGCGCCTGCCGGAGCGCCTCGATCCGGTCGCCCCGCATCGAGCCCGAGGTGTCCAGCACGAACATCGCGTGGGCCGGGACCCGCACCTGATTGAGATAGGTGTCGATCAGTTGGTCGGCGGTGCCGCGCTGATTGGGGAAGGGCAGCTCGATGAGCTGGGAGGAGCCGAATCGGGGGTCCGGCTCGACGCCGGGAACAATCGGCCGCCGATGGGTCGTGGTCATGATCTCCTTCTGTACGGCGGGTGAGCGCAGCCAGGCGGTGAGCTTGCCGTACAGGACCTTCTTCTGCTCGGGGGCGGAGGCGAGCAGCGTGAGCGGATAGTCGGCGCTGACCACGCCGTCGCTCGGATAGACGAGCGTGACCGGCTCCCGCATACCCATCAGCACCGATTCGTAGTTGACCATTCCGTCGACGCTCGTGTCGCGGCCATAGGCGTCGGCCAGCCAGCCCGACGAGCCCGCCGTCAGCCGCTGCGCGGAGAAGAAATCCTTGAGCTTGGGCGTCACCGCGCCGATCTGCGCGGCGCTGAGCGCCCCGTCCGCGTCCGACAACGCCGCGGCCACCCCGACCAGCGCGGAGAAGCCCGAATTGGAGGAGGCGGGGTTGGTCATGCCGAAGCTGAACTTCCCGGCCTTGGCCGCCGCGGCGATGTCCGCCCAGGAGACCGGCCTCTTGTCCCAGCCGAGTTCCGCGGCTTTCGCCGGCTTGAGGCCCAGCACGACGGGTGAGACCATCACTTTGGTCTGGCTGGACAGCCTCGCGGGGGCGCCGTCGATCAGCGAGAGGTAGCGGTTGGAGGAGAACCAGATCGCGTCCGCCTCACCGTCGGCGCGGCCGCTCGCGACCTGCTCGGCACCGTCGAGTGTGCCGGTGTAGGTCAGCTTCACCTGTACCCCCGTTTCGGCGGCGGCCCGCCGGAGCAGCGGCTCGAGGTCCTTGATCTCACTACCCGCCAGCACCCGCAGCGTGGTGGGTGAGTCGGGTGGCTCGGTTCCGGACGAGCAGGCGGCGGCCAGCAGCAGGAGGAGGGCCGCGAGCGCCCGCCTCATCGCGCCGCCTCCCGCGCCCGCTCCAGGTAGGTGTTCGCGTGGGCCAGTTCGACCGTCAGGCTGTCGACGGTGGCCGCCATGCTGTCCACGGCGTTCGCCTTGAACGCGTCGATCATGTCCATGGTGGCGTAGACGTTGTCGAATGCCTTGCGCAGCGTGTCCATGTCAACCGTCGTACCGGCCGCCTGGTTCTGGATCGCCCCGGCCTGGGTGCGCAACATCTCGCTGGTGGCCAGGATCAGGTCACTCGTGGTGGCGTTGAGCGCGGTGATCTGGTCGAGCACCAGCTTCTGGTTGGCCAGGGCCTGCGCGACCGTCACCGCCGTCCGCAGTGCGGCGACCGTCGTCGTGGTGGCCCGGTCCACGCCCTTGCTCAGCTCCAGGTTGTTCTTGCGGATCAGGTCGAGCGCCAGGTAGCCCTGGGCCGACACGGCCAGCTGGGTGAGGATGTCCTGGTGCTTCTGCCGTACGGCGAACAGCGCGTCGGAGCGCAGCGCCGTCGCCCGCTCCTCGTCGGCCAGCGCGATGCGCTCCTCCAGGGCCTCGTCGATCGCTTTGGCCATGACCGCGTACTCCTGCAGGCGGGTCATGGTCTCCCACAGGTTGGCCTTCTCACCCTCGATGGCCGCGTTGTCCCGCAGCAACTCGTCCTGGCCGGACTTGAGCGCGCGGATGATGTCGTCGATATGTTTCTGGGCCGACTGATACCTGGCGAAGTAGTCGCGTAGCCGGTCGCCGAACGGGATGAGCCCCAGTAGTTTGCGCGTCCCGCTCGTCGCCTGCTTCGGGTCCAGGTCCACAACGGTACGGCGGAGCGCCACGAGCCGGTCCGCGACCCTGGCCTGGGCGTCGGCGCCCTCACCCCTGGCCGCGGACAGCGCGGCGACGGGCCGCTTGAGCATGCGGTTGGCCACCTGCGACGCGGACCTGATCTCGGTGTCGCCCATCGAGGAGATGTCATGCACCTTGCGGGTGAACTCCGGTGAGCGTGGATCGAGCCCGCTCAACTCCCCCGCGAAGTCCTGCGCCTTGGCGGTCAGCTCGGCCGCGCGCTCGTCGAGGAGCGGCAACATGGTGGCCGCCGTCTCGGCCGGGACCGGCGTGACCGGCGCGGGTGACGTGAGCACCAGATCGGACACGTGATGGATCTCCTTGCTAGGGCCGGGAGGTGGCGCCGATCGTGGTGATCAGCTTTTCCAGGCGCTCGTAGGTAGGCGGCTCGACGACGTCGACCAGGTCGGCCGCCGCCGGGGCTCCGGTCTCGACGACCAGGTCGGTGAAGGCCTGGGGGCTCGCGGTGCGGAAGCCGTACGCGGCGGCGAGAGCGAGCAGTTCGGGATCCCGGGTGAGCAGTTCACCCACCCGGACCCCCGGCTCGCTGAGCGGGACCAGCGTGTGCTTGCTGAGCACAGTCGGCGAGGGGTAGACCAGCCGCATGCCGGCCTTGATCGCCCCGTCTCCGGCGAAGACGTGGGATAGGTACTGCGCCTCGTAGATGACGAGCATCGGCGTCTTGCCCGCGCCCAGAGCGAGATAGTCGTCGAACGATGCCTCGCTGGTGGTCTCGGAGAAACCCTGGTCAAGAACGACCGGTGCGAGGAGCGGCGCGACCTTGGCGATCTGGGTGTCGGAGCTGACCACGTCGTCGCCGTTGGCGACGTAGCCGATCACGGAGAGATACATGGCCGCGGAGTTGGAGGTGCGAATATCGGTGGTGGTGAGCAGCACCCGCTTGCGCGCCGGATAAGCCGAGTTGCCGGGAATCTGATCCCACCGTGTGCCTTTAGCGGCTAATTCGAGATATTTCTTTATGTCGAGGACCTGATAACCCATGCCGGAATCGCGTAGAACGCCGACCTTGGCCAGCAGGCCGGCGATCGGCTCGAAGGTGGCCACGGCCATTGGCGAGTAGAACGGAGAGAACGTCACGGTCGCCCTGCGGTCACGCTTGATCTTCTCCGCGGCAGGAACGCTGGAGGGGAAGGCGAAGGCGTAACGGCTCAGATCCACGTCGGCGGCGATCTGCCGCGATCCGGCGGTGTCCACCTCGACGCGCAGGGCGTGCTTGGCGAAGGCCGCTTTTACCCGCGGATCATCGAAGAACGACTTCTTCTCCGAGCCGATCACACCCCGCACCACGGTCGGCTGCGGAACCTTGCCGTCCCGATTGCCGACGACGACCGCGACCACCACCACTCCGGCGAGAACAGCTGCCAGAATGACGCCGATCCACCGCTTCATCGCACTCCATTTCACTAAATAGACCGTGTAGTGGAATTATGTGACGGAAAAACTCAGGTGTGAGCGGCGAAACATCGACCGTACGGCAGAATTCATCCGCCGTTCACGAGACCGTCCGCCGGGAGCAAGGCGGCGACGACCACGCCACTTTCAGCGCCGCAGGGGATTCCGGCCTCAGCGTGCTTCCTCTGCCAGGACATGCAGGACGACTACGCCAGGGGCCGCGACGAGGAGCGGGCCGGGAACTACAAGGTTCAACCACAGCGTCTGCTCAGAGTTCTCGGACGAGAACCTGGTATGCCGCTCGGGAAGCGACTACCACAGTCGGCAGAGCCACGACGTCTGCGGTGGCGGAGGCAGGGAGGTCCGCCGTTCCCAGTACGGAGAGCTCGGCGGCGCCCGGGAAGGATGCGACAGTCGACCGGGAAGGATGCGGACAGTCGACCGGAGTCTGCGCACCCTCCAACGCGGTGGGGAGCGATCTTCGAGGCGGCTCCGACCTTCAAGCCCGCGTTTG
The DNA here is from genome assembly GCF_020826795.1 of Microtetraspora sp. AC03309. Classification (NCBI taxonomy): domain Bacteria; kingdom Bacillati; phylum Actinomycetota; class Actinomycetes; order Streptosporangiales; family Streptosporangiaceae; genus Microtetraspora; species Microtetraspora sp. AC03309. Next base: position 18,528 of record NZ_JADDIL010000111.1, read on the forward strand.
CGCGGGCGCTATGCACCACCTTCGTTCTCATATCCCAAATGAACGTCCCGGTTGCCCGCAGGATGAAGGGGCACGGGTTCCTGCGACCTCCCCGCGGCTGTTCGCCGGCGCTTGGCGAGGCGGCCCAAGGCGGAGACAACAGCGATGGAGACGACGAGCAACGCGACGCTTCCGGCGATATCGAGCACGTAGTGGTTCCCCGTGATGAGCACGACCACCGCCATACCCAGCGGGAAGGCCCACGGCAGCAACGCCAGTCGCGGGCGTGAGCCCCGCAGAGCGAACCACCCGGCATACCCGCACCACAACGACCATCCCACGTGCATGCTGGGCATCGCGGAGAACAGGTTCCGGCCGCTGTCGACGTCTCGTGTGGCCTGGCCGCCACCCAGGATGTCGTACTCGGCGATGATGTCCACGATGCCCGGTAGGGCCAACCGCGGGGGCGACATGGGCAGCGCCCAGAAGACGGGGAGGACGAGGAGGGCCATCACGACGAGCGTCCAGCGGACCTTGGCGTAGGACTCGGCATGCCGGACGAAGACCCACACCAACATACCGATGATCACGATGTAGTACAGGCGGTAGTAGTACACCGCCGGCATGATCAGAGCAGGATGGTCGGTCAGCAACCCGTTCGCGCCCAGCTCGATGTCCAGGTGGAGGGCGCGCTCGATGGATTGCAGGGTATGTGCGTTGGCGGTGGCGGCCGCCGCCACGTCCTTCCCGGCGGCGGCATGGAGCCACGAGAAGGTCAGGACTACGAGCAGCAGACCGGCCACTTCGACGAGCGGGGCGGGGCGCCCGCCCACTCTTCCGACCAGTACGGCTGACCGGGCACGGGCGGCCAGGCGCGATAATCGGCTGGCGTCCACCTCGGGCGGGCTCACGACGAGCACAGTAACTTACCCCGCTCCGGCGTGGGCCGGGTCACGGGAACGAAAACTCGCGACAGTTGAACAGGCGGGCCCACCAGTCTCAACCCCGTGGTCCGGCGGCAAGACCGACCTGGTCCTGGTGTTGGTCGGTGTGGTGGTCGCCGAGATCCTCGGCCACACCCGCCTGGAAACCACGCGTCGCTACGCCTTGCCTTCCGACAAGGACAAGGAAGAAGCCCTGAAGCTGATCCCGGTTGACCGCCGAGCCTGGGCCGGACTGGGGAAACGGCTGTCAAGATCGACTCATGGCCGGGTTTCGCCGCTATCTCGGCCGGACAATGGAACGCCGCCCACCCGGCAGGATGGCGGCTTACCTGGCCGGTCGCGGCCATCGGGTGCGCGGCGTGGACCTCTCCCCCGACATGCTGGAGCGGGCGCGCCGGCGGGTACCCCAGGCAGAGTTCCGGCTGGGCGACCTGTCCTCCCTGCCGATGCCCGATGAGTCCGTCGACCTGGTGGTCTATTCGCTGGCATTGACGCATGTGCCCGTGCTGGATCCGGTGCTGTCCGAGTTCGCCCGGGTGTTGCGGCCCGGCGGGCATGTGGTGATCGCCGATATCCATCCCGAGGGCGTGGCGCGGGGCGTGTTCCCGTCCGTGCGGCTGCCGGACGGCCGACCGGGGAGGGTGGCCACCTACCGCCACCTGGTCGGGGACTACGCACGAGCCGCGCTGGCGGCGGGGCTCCAGGTGCGGCGCTGTGAGGAGCCTAGGCACCCGGCGGGGGAACCGCGCGAGCGGACCGACGTCCTGGAGCCCTGGGACGTGTGGCCGTGGGCTCTGTGTGACCTGGCGCCCGAGGCGGCGCACGCGGCCATCGCCGGAACGCCGTCGATGCTGTTCTGGCACTTTCAGCGCTAGCTAGTGCCGCATCAGCTGGGGTTTGCCCCGTTTCGTGGCGACACGCCGATCAAGGTCCCACCGCGA
>NZ_JADDIL010000112.1:0-20082 GCF_020826795.1 Microtetraspora sp. AC03309
CCCCCGAAGCCCCCGAAGTCCCCGGTGTGTCCTGCGTGTCCGGCGTGGCCGGTGCCCCCTGCCGCGACCACCGGAGGCTGACCGGCGAGCGAGGGGTGCCTGCGCACCAGGACGACGTGATCCTCCCCCAGCGCCGCCCGCATCCGTTCCAGGTCGAGCCGCGTCTTCTCGCGCGCGGCCCGCCGGGCCGGGACGTACAGGATCACCTTCCTGCCGTCCGGCAGGCCGATCCGGCGCCCGGCCTCGGCGGCGATCCGGTCCCGGCCTGCGCTTCGGAGGAAGTCGTTGCGCGGCAGGCCGGTCTCCAGGATCTCCCCGCCGAAGCCGAAGGCGGCCCGCAGCAGGGGTGTGCAGAGCGGTCCGGGCGAGAGCAGGTGGCTCCACCGGCCCGCCTCGTGCTCGCCGCGCACGGGGACGCACCCGTGCCGGGTCTGCAGCACCGTCTGGCCGGGACGCGGCTCGAACCACGAGGGCAGGTGGTCGTCCACGACGATGTACCGGCAGCGCGCCAGCGCCTCGTAGTACTCACGCCCGGCCGTCCGTACCGGCTCCACCCCGGCGGGCAGCGCGACCTGCCCATCCCTCACGTTCCACAGGAACGTGAGATCCGCGCCCCGGTCGCGCAACTCCTCGTAGACGGCCCTCGGACTGCCGGAGAACCGCCTCCCCGCGTGACTGCTGAAGAACACCTCGGGCCGGAGCGGCCGGTCCCGCATCCCGGGATACACCTCCTGGCGCAGCGTGCGCTGCGCCTTCTTGCCCCGCTCGCTCGCGGCCAGGTCACCGCCCACCGTCAGCACGGCGCGGCCCGCGCCGTCCGCGGTGAGCTCGAACCTGCGCCGCGCCGTCTCCAGCGCCATCGGGAAGTCCGGCTCGAACTCCACCGGAAGGTCCCGCCCGCCGACCCGTACGGCCAGGCCGTACCGGCCCTTGGGCAGCGGCAACGGGCCGGCCGGGGCGTCCAGGCCCTCGGGCGCGAGCAGGCCCCCGAACCGGGTGCCCGCCCCGTCCATCGGGACGAGCCGCTCCACAGAACGATCCTGGGAGGTGATCACGAGGGTCCGCGCCCCGTCGTACGGCTCGGCGAACCCACCCTCGATCAGGAGCTCGCCACCCGCCAGCCACTCGGCGTACTCGGCGAACGCGGCGGCGGCCTGGTCCCTGAGCACCAGCTCGCCGGACGGGTCGCGCGTCACGACGATCTCCCGCCCGGAACGGCCGAACCTCTGCGGGGTCAGGCCCTCGGCGACGGTCACCGGCGTCACTGCCCCGCCCGCGCGGTCCGTCGTGGCCCGCCACTCCACGGGCAGGTCGAGCAGCCGGGCCTCGGCTCCGCCGAGTTCGAGTCTGCGCGCCGGGAGGAGGCCGGCCAGGTCCAGCTCGACCTCGAAGGTCCGGCCGTCCGTGGTGACGGGACAGACCAGCGGCATCCCGCCCGGTGCGCGCGTCAGGCGCAGCACCGGCTGGGGGCCCAGCTCTCCCACCACCTCTCCGTGCAGGAGCAGGCGACCGTCCCGTACGGCCTGGCCGGTCACCCGGGCCGTCTCGGTCTCGACCCGCAGCGTGAGCGCGCCCGCCTCGGTCAGCGACGGCGTGATGTATCCGCCGGATTCCAGGCTCCTGGCGCCCACCTGCGCGACGAAGGCGGCGCCGGGATCGGCCAGCGGGCCGCGCCGCATGAGGCCCCGGTGGATCAGGTGCAGCTCCACCCGCCACAGCGCCGTGCCGTCGCCCGGGTCGCCGAGGCGCCGGGGATCGATCACGAGCCGGAACCCGCCCCAGTCGCGCGGCCCGCGCGGCCTGCCCTGCTTGAGGAAGACGCTCGTACGGGTGACGGTGGCGGGGACGCGGACCCGGCGGCCGGTCCCCGCCTGGACCAGGGTCGCGAAGACCTGCTGGTGGAAGCGCCTGGTCGGCCGGAGGTGGCGGAGGGTCGCCCGCCCCTCGACGGCCAGCTTCCCGTCCTCCCACTGGACCCGGTCGATCCTGGTCGTCGGCGACAGTTCGCCGCGCAGCCGCGAGATCTCGGCCGGAATGTCGCGGTCGGCCAGGAGCGGGGTGTCGAGGTAGTGGCCGCGCAGCCGCCGTACGACCTGCTTGCCGGGCCGTACCCGCTTCTCCCAGGCCATGACCTCGACCAGGTCGGCCAGCCGCCGCTCGCCGACCAGGTGCCACTTGAGCCGCCGCGCGGCGGGCAGCGCGTCCATGACGGACGGCGCGACACCCTCCAGGTACGCGCCCGCGAGATCGAGGAACCTGGCCTGGAAGGCGTCCGTGGCCGTGTCCATGACGTCGAGGAAGTTGACCATGTCGTGGTCGAGCACGACGTGATCCCAGGCGGGGACGTGCTCCTCCAGGCCGTTCTCCGCCAGGAAGCACCGGACCGACGCCACCGCCGCGAAGCGGTCCTCGACCCCCTTGACGTGGGTCTTGTCCTGGGTGATCGACGGCTTGTCGCCGTGGCGTTCGCGCCACAGGTAGACCGGCGCGGGCAGCACGTCCACGGCCCCGGCCAGGAAGTGGCCGCTCAGCGCCACCGAGACGTCCTCGTACAGCACGCCTTCGGGGAAGCCGAGGCCGTGCGCGTCCCAGAACGAGCGGCGCCACAGCTTGTTCGTCACCAGCCGGTCCTTCAACAGCGCGGGCCGCGCGCTGACGTGGGTCGCGGACGCGGGATCGGCGAAGATCTCCCGGTGCATCGCGGACGGCCGGGCCCCGCGCACGCCGAACCGCCGGACGTTCCCCGTGGCCAGGTCGGACCCGGTCCTGCGCAGTTCGGCCAGCGGGTACTCGACGGCGTGCAGCGGCAGCAGGTCGTCGCTGTCCAGGAAGCAGACGAACTCGCCGGTCGCGTGCCGCAGCCCGGTGTTGCGCGCCGCGCCCAGCCCCGCGTTGGCCTGCCGTACCAGCCGGAACCGGCGGTCGCGTTCGGCGAAGCGCCGGGCGATCTCGGCGCTGCCGTCGCTGGAGCCGTCGTCCACCATGACGGCTTCGAGGTCGTGCCACGTCTGCGCGGCGACCGACTCCAGACAGGCCGCCAGGTACTGTTCCACGTCGTAGATCGGAATGATGACGCTCACGCGAGGCACGGACGGGTCCTTTGAAATCGTCGGGAATCGCCGGGCAGTGACCGGAAATATCGGGATAACGCCGATGGCGGCTCAGCCAAGGCGCGCCCTCTTCCGCATGGCGGTGCCGAGCCGCCGGAACACGGTCCCCCGGTCCGCCGCCACCGAGAGCGTCACGGACGCCGTCGCGTTCTCCGCGACCGCCAGCGGGATCGCCGTCTCGGAGCCGAACCGGTCGCGGGCGATCAGCCGCAGCACGCTGTCACCCGGGGGCAGGTCGTCGCCCGCGATGTCGCAGGACCAGGCGAAGCGTCCGGGCTTGGCCCTGGTGATCCGGATCCGCCGCCGCAGGACCGTGTCACCGAGCTCCAGCAGCAGGTCGTGGCGGACCTCTCCGGGTACGGCGAGCAACCCCGGGGCGTTGACGTGCCCGTCCACCCTGATCAGCGCCCCTTCCCCGGCCGCCCCGATCCTGGAGACCACCGCGGAGAGCGGGCGGACCATGAGCAGGTCGCCGAACCGGTCGAGTTCGGGGACGTCGAGGTAGACGCGCCCCGAGAGCACCCGCAGCGCGGCGGACGACACCGGTTTCCTGATCAGTTCGGGGTCGCCGCGGTACGCCCCGACCGTGCGCAGCCCACCGCCGAGTCCGGTGACGAACTCGGCCACCACCTCGGGCGCGATCTCCTTGAGCAGGATCGACATCCGGTACGCGAACCCGGCCAGCTCCTCGTCGCCGAGCGCGGACGCCGCCCTCCTGGTGTAGTGAAGCTGCATGCAGCCCGCCCAGCGCACGACCGCCCGGTGCACGGCGGGTGGCTGGTCGGACAGGCCGCCGACGAGCCGCTCGACGACCGCGAGGTGCTGCATGATCCGGTCCGAACGACCGGGCGAGTCCATGATCGACGAGCCGTCGTCCCGGGTGCGGTAGCGATAACAGAGACGGTCGGTCAGGACCGTGCGCCGGGCGCCGAGCAGCAGCGGAAGCGTGAAGAGCACGTCCTCGAACGCCGTGCCCTCGGAGAATCTCGCCCCCGTGGCGGCCACCAGCTCCCTGCGGAAGATCTTGTTGCACGCGGACGGGTTGCCGACGATGTCCGGGGCCTCGGCCACCGAGCCGACGACCCGCTCGCCGACGACCAGTTCGCGCCGCCACGCCGGGCTCGATCGGGGCGGCATGCCTCGCATGTCGCCGATCACCACGTCCGCGTCGTACCGCACGGCCGCCCTGAGCAGCGCGTCCAGACCGCCGTCGGCGTACAGGTCGTCGGAGTCGAGGAAGGCGAGGTAGCGGCCGGAGGCCAGGCCCACACCCCGGTTGCGCGCCGCGCCCAGCCCCGCGTTCTCCTGCCTGACGAGGCGGACGGAGGGGCGCGTCCGGGCGTACGCCTCGGCGATCTCGCCCGAGCCGTCGGTCGACCCGTCGTCGACGATGACGACCTCGACGCGGTCGCGGCACTCCTGGGCGTCGAGCGAGGCGAGGGCGTCCGGCAGCCACCTGGCCGTGTCGTGCACCGGCACGATGACGGTGATCTCGGGGACGGTGATCTCGGGGACGGTGATCCCGGGCAGGCCGGTCTCCGGGACGCCGGCCGGGCGTGCCGTCACAGCCGCCCCCTCCCCGGCGCGGCCCACGGCATCCGGAGCCCGACCGGCCGGGCGACCCGGCGCATCACGGGGCGGGCCACGCGTCGCATCAGGACCCTCGCGACGCGGCGGCTCGCGTGCCGCCATCTCGTGCGCGTCGCGTGACCGCGCGTCGCCTGCCTGCGCCACCGGTTCGCGCGGTCCTGCAGCACGAGCGACCTCGCGCGGCACTTCTCCAGCTCGGCCTGCAGCGTCTCCGGGCTGACCGTCGTGGCGGACTCGGACCGCACGACACCCCACTTCTCGCCGACGTCCCAGAGCGTGCCGAACACCTCGTGGACCACGTCGTCGAGATCCTCGCCGGGGTCGGCCACCAGGCGCGCCCGGCTCAGCGCCGCCGTACGCTCCAGCCGCGCGTGGACGACCTCGTCCCGCTCCTCCAGGGCGAGCGAGAGCACGCCGAGGGCGTTCCTGTCGGCGAAGGCGATCAGGCGGCCCAGGGCGTCCTGTCCGGGCACCCAGCCCGCCGGGCAGTGGAACCGGAACGGGATCGGGAAGCAGGACTCGGGCAGATCCTCGGTGAACGTGACCCGGGCGTCCCCTTCGTAGCCGGCGCTGATCAGCCGCAGGTCCAGATCCGGGTCGTCGAGCGGCACACGGCGGCCGTCGCCGAGCCGGCTCCACGGCCCCGTTATCCGTACGGACACGTCCGGGGTCCAGCTTCCCAACGCGCCGTCGACCGTCGCCCTGACCTCTTCGAGGGACGCGCCCCGCGCGTCGACGACGACCTCGACGTACGGCACGCGGTAGCCGCGGCCGGGAGTCTTGCGCAACCACCGGAAGGTCGGCACGCGTTCGCCGAGGTAGGGCCAGTTGTGCCGCTTCACCTCGGGCTCGCGACCCGTGACGGTGGAGCGGCCGAGGTGCCAGGCGCGCGCGGCCCGGTCCGGGACGAAGACGGCGCCGGCCTGGGCCAGCCGGTAGCCGAGCTCGGTGTCCTCGCCGAGCATCAGCGACTCGTCCATGCCGCCCACCGCCCGGAACAACGCGGCCGGGAGCGACGAGGTGGCGCCCACGTGGACCGAGAAGGCGTCCACCCCGGCGGTCCGCAGGTCGGAGGTGCGGTTCCAGCGCTTCTCCGTCCACTGCGGCGTGCTGTCCTCCTCGTGGAACAGCTTGGCCACCGCCCCGGCCTCGGCGGCGGCGAGGACCTCGTTCGGCGACAGCTCGGACGGATCCGGCCCCACGAACCTCGGGTGGCCGAGCACCACGAGGTAGTCGGCGAGGTGGTGCCAGCGCATCTGCGCCTCGACGTGATCGGGGAAGAGCACCAGGTCGTCGTCGAGCCAGTGGACGACGTCGCCCTCCGCGGTGGACGCGCCCAGGTTGCAGGCGTGCGGCTTGCCCCAGCGCCCGTCCTTCGGGCGGATCAGCCGGGTGCGCTCGGGCCGGATCTCGGGGAGCCGGAGCATCGGCTGCTCACCGTCGTCCACAACGATCACTTCGAGCAGGTGGCGGGGGTAGGTCTGGGCGGCCAGTCCGGCCAGTGCCAGCGGCAGCGTCCCGCGCGAGCCGCTGGTCGGGATCACCACGCTCACCGAGAGGCGGGGCGTCCACTCGCCCAGCGCGGGGACGCCCTCGATGACGCCGTGGTCGTTGGCCGGGATGCGCGGTTGCCGGGTCGGGGATGTCACTGTTCCTGCCTCCAGTAGCCCACATGGGGCGTCGAAGCGCTTTCCATCAGCTGGTTGAAGTGGAGCCCGCGCCACTGCTCCTGGTACGACTTCAGGAACGCCTGGACGGGGTGCCTCCAGGTGTGCGCCCGGGAATGGCGCCGGCGCAGTACGTAGTTGAGCCCGTGCGTCCGGTAGATCCGCCCTCCGGCGGCCTCCACCGACTCGAGGAACTGGCCGTCCACCGTCTGGGGGATGGGCCGGAAACCGCCGAGGACCTCGAACATCTCGCGGGTGACGAGCATGGTCCCGCCGGCCACCAGTGGCGTGAACCGCTCGGTGCCGAGACGGCGGCGGACGGTGGTGTTGATCGGCTCCAGGTAGACGAACTCCGCGGCGGTCCCGACCAACTCGGCCCCCGAGTAGAGCTGGGCGAGCAGGAGGTCGGCCAGATGGTCCGGGCCGTACCAGTCGTCGTCGTCCACCTTGGCGAGGAACGACCCGGACGCGACGGCGGCCATGCGGTTCAGCAACTCTCCGAGCGGCGCCCCGGCCGCCGCCTCGACGACCGTGATCCGCAGCGACGAGTCGGCGATCGCCCCCTGGACCCCCGCCTCCCTGGCGGAGAAGCCGTGCAGCCCCAGGATGATCTCGGCGCGTACGCCGCGCTGCCGCTCCATCTGCTCCAGGGCGAAGGGGACCATGTCCTTGCGGCAGGTGCTCAGGAGTACGGAGACGGGCGGCTCGTACGGCAGAGCCAGGCCGGCGGAGACGGCGATGTTCCGCCACCGGGGGATCGCGCCGTGCGTCCGCAGCGCGGCCCGGCGCAGGCGCACGCTGATCTCCTCGCGCCGCAGCTCCGACGTCAGCTCGTCCTCGTCCACGGTCGCGAGCGCGTCGGAGAGATCCGCGCCCAGGGCCGGGTCGCCGATGCCCTCGGCACTCATGATCACGGGGATTCCCGCGGCGGCGAGCCCCGTCACGATCCGCGCCCGGACCAGGCCGTACGCGTCCACGTCCTGGACGGCCACACCGACGACGTCGCGGAGCCGGGCGACGTCGACATCCGTCAGCTCGCCGGACGCGGGCAGGCGGACGAGCTCGTCCAGCCCGCTCGTGATCGTGAAGCCCCCCGCCCTGCCGGTCAGCGCGGCGACCGGACCCCTGGCGTTCTGCCGGAAGCCGATCGGGTTGACGACGCTCTCGTCCACCGGAGGGAGCAGGTCAGGGTGGGCGGCGCCGTCGAGAGCGGCCGACAGCGGCGGGCGGTCCGCCACGGGGATGCGCCCGTCCGGCCACGGGCGCGCGGGGCTTTCGGTGACGCGGAGCACCAGATCGCAGCCCGGCGCGTCGCGGCGGTCGGCGACCGGGCCTCCCACGCTGGTCAGTGCCACGTTGGGATCGCCGGGCCGCCAGCCCGAAGCGCCCTGGCCGGCCAGGCCGATCACCGGCTGGGCCATGTGCCGCCGTCCTCCGAGCAGGCCGTACAGGACGTGGGAGAGGACCTCGCCGCCCGCCACCGGCCCGGAGAACGACGCCTCGATGTGCCATCCGCGCCTTCTCCGCGCGATCCTCAGGTCGGCCAGGAGGTGCCAGGCGGCGCCCTGCCCCGCGACGGGCAGCGGCTGGGCGGCCCACGGCGGCGCCTCCGCGATGATGACGCACACGCGGGTGGCGGCCGGGATCAGCGTGCCGAACGGCACCGCCCTGCGCAGGTCCGCCGGGCTCCTGGCCGCGATGACGGCGCACTCCACGGCTTCGTCCGGTGGGGGCTCACCGGGGTCGGCGCCGTCCAGGATCGTCCACGGCCCGTCGAAGTCCTCGCAGACGCGGTCGAGCAGGGCGGGATGGGACCCGAACCCGACGCAGGCTCCCCAGGTCGCGCTCACCCGGCTCTCCTCAGCAGGTCGGCCCCCTTCTCCGCCCTCACGTGGGTGCGGGCGAGCTCGGGGAAGTCGTCCGGCCGACGGTCGCCGGCGGCCCGCTCCTCCGCACGGCCGGCGTCGTCGCGGATCTCGCCGATCGCCGACCGCGGCATGTCCGGGGAGGCGGCCCAGTCGCGCAGCGGCGGAAGCGGGACACCGGAATCGAGCAGCGTCCGAATATCGACGAACGATTCGAGCTGGTAATACGAATTCTCTGTCGCCTCGCTCGACGCGGTGATTCTCCGGTCCATCCGCGGCAGATCGCGCAGGCGCGCTCCGGACATGGAAATCAGGTCTCGCGTTCTTTTCGGATCCGCCGACATCGTGTCGAGCCGGGTATTCCCCCGGGCGAGCGACCGCTGGATCTCGCTGTCCTTTCGCCGCCGCGACCTTTCCCGGGTCCGCTCCCTCTTTTCCGTCAGTTGGAGGGAGCTTCGCCGTTCCCTGGCGTGGGCGATGCGCTGGACGGCCATGCACGACATGCTCGCGAGGCCGGTCAGGGCACCGGTCATGAGTGTGCCCGCTCCGGGCTGGAGGACGACCAGCGACACCGCTCCGACGGGCGGGACCGCGAGTCCGGCGGGCGCGACCACCGTCCATCGTCGATTCTGGACCACGGGTGCCCACCTCCAGGAGTGCCGCATTTGTCATCGTGACGCCGAGCCAGCATTGCGAAACGAACTCCGAGATCAGCCGCTTACCCCTCATCCTTGGGGCAACATTTACCGCCACAAGGGATGTGGAATAGCAAGGTAATTACCCGCACACCGCGGCCGAACGGCGGGAAATTTCGGGATATTCGCGAACCTGCGGCCGGCGGCATGTCACGCCGTCCGGCAAGACGTCCGCAGCCGTCCGGCATGGCGTCCACAGTCGTCCGGACAAGGCGTCCGCAGCTGAGGCCGACGGTCGTCACCGCGTCCGGCGACGGCGTTCACGACCTGTGGCGGCGGCCTTCCGGGTGTGTGCGTCGCGGTGCTGGGACTCCTGGGCGCGCGCCCCGCGTTTCCGGCCGGGCCCGCGCCACGCCGGGCACCGTGCCACGCCGGGCGACGCGCCCGGCCACCGCGTCGTCATGGGTTCGCGTCGTCATGGGTTCGCGTCGTCATGGGTTCGCGTCGTCATGGGTTCGCGTCGTCATGGGTTCGCGTCGTCATGGGTTCGCGTCGTCATGGGTTCGCGTCGTCATGGGTTCGCGTCGTTCTGATCGCGTGGCGGAATCTCCCCAGTCGGGCGCGTCCCGGACTCGGGGCGATTTCGCATGTGAAACGAGGTTGTACGGGGATCCGGACCTTCGCCCGCATGATCCCGTTCAGGGGTATTCCCAGCTGGACACGTTACGATGCCGCCTACAAACCCCCGAGGAGCACCACCATGGCATTGCATCGTTTTGTCCCTCTAGCCGCCATTTGTGCGCTGGCCCTGTCCGCCTCCCTCACCTCCCCCGCGCAGGCCCACCAGCAGCGGGCCGCCGAGCCGTACTGCGTGACGCACAAATGCATCGCGCTGACCTTCGACGACGGTCCGGCGGAGTACACGAACGCCCTGTTGAAGGTCCTGAAGAAATACAAGGCGAAGGCGACGTTCTTCCTCATCGGCAACCGGGTGAAGAAGCACCCCAAGCTGACCAAGAACATCGCCACGGGCGGCCACGAGCTGGGCAACCACACCTGGGACCACAAGTACCTGACTGACCTCGAGTACAAGGCCATTTACGACGAGGTGAAGAAGACCCAGGACATCATCAAGAAGACGACCGGCAAGACACCGGTCCTCTTCCGCGCTCCCGGCGGGCTGACCAACGACGGCGTGCGCACGATCACCGCGAAGTTCAAGCTGCTCCAGATCCCCGGAACGGTCTCCACGCAGGACTACATCAAGGACTACCGTGACGTCGAGTTCCTGACCGGCCGGGCGCTCGACATCGCGGACCAGGACGAGGTCATGCTGATGCACGAGACCGTCAAGCAGACCGTCGAGTCGCTGCCCGCGGTGCTGGAGGACCTGACCAGCCAGGGCTACTCGTTCGTGACGGTCTCCAAGCTGCTCGAAGGCCAGGAGCTCATCCCGGGAGAGATCTACCCGGAGCAGCTTCCGCTGAGCGGCGACTGACACGCCTGCCGAGGCGCTGCGTCGGGGACTCCACGAAACGGTACGTCAGCCAGCTCAGGCCGAGCACCACCCCGACGTAGCCCACGGCCGTCGCCACCCGGACCCCCTGCGACAGCAGGCGCAGGTCGTCCACGGCGGCGCCGAGCAGCCGCAGCAGCGGATGGTGCAGCAGGTAGACCGAATAGCTGACCAGGCCGAGCCAGGTCAGCGCCCGCGGCAGTGAACGGCCGCGCAGCACCATCCCCACCGCGAACGTCGCCCCCGCGAGCGCCATCGTGGTGATCCACACGTCCGGTCGCACCCACCACCAGCCCGCCTGGATCGACCACACCGGGGCCACCGCCACCAGAGCCGCCGCGACGATCACCGGCGTCAGGCCGCCCGATCCGCGTTCCCACCGGTTGAGCGCCGTCCCGACGAACATGACCGCGAGGATCGCCGCGCCGAACCACGGGACGAAGCTGCCGAAGAGCATCAGCACGAGCGTCATCGCCCCGAGGGCGTACGCGGCGGCGGTCCGGAACCGCCCCGAGATCAGGCAGGTCACGCCGACGACGAAGGCGACGCCCGAGACGATCGCGGGCCACGGGCCGGGCAGCAGCGGCGCGGACAGCACCAGACCGGCGCCGACCGCCACCAGCCCGAACACGACGGCGAGGACGCCGCTGCGCCGGTGCGCCCCGCGCACGAAGAGCGCGGTGACGACCAGATAGAACACCATCTCGTACGACAGGGTCCACATCGGATCGGCCAGGCCGCCGGTATGGACGACGTCGAGCAGCATCGAGGCGTGGGCCGCCACCGCCGAGAGATCGCGCGGCACCTGCTCGCGGACCGGCACCCAGATCGCGGCCACCAGGACCAACGCGATCACCAGCAGATAGAGCGGGTAGAGCCGGAACAGCCGGCTGATCCAGAAGGCCCGGACGTCGCCCCGCCGCTCCAGCGACGACGGGATGATATATCCGCTGACCAGGAAGAACACCAGCACGCCGTACATGCCGAGGTTGAACCAGTACGGCCGGAGGGCGGGCAGCAGCCACGGCAGCATGTGCTCGGCCACCACGGCGAGCGCGCCGAGACCCCGCAGGGCGTCCAGCCAGGCCATGCGGCTGGAGACGGCCTGCGGGACGGCGAGAGCCGGGGTGGCGGTCACCCGCGCCAACCTACCGTCCCAATCGCCGCGAAATAGCCCTGATTCCCAGTTCGCGGACGAATCCGGACTACTACCGCATCAGGTCACATCTCACGGAAGAGATTGATCTGCGTGACGATGAAATCACCGAGAGTGTCGCGTTGCTCTCATGTGGTGACGGCGCGGAGTCACTCCCACTCGATGGTGCCGGGGGGCTTGCTGGTGATGTCGACCGTGACGCGGTTGATCTCGCGGACCTCGTTGGTGATCCGGGTGGAGATCCGCCCGAGCACGTCGTACGGCACGCGCGCCCAGTCGGCGGTCATCGCGTCCTCCGAGGTGACCGGCCGGAGCACGATGGGGTGGCCGTACGTGCGGCCGTCGCCCTGGACGCCGACGGAACGGACGTCGGCGAGCAGCACGACCGGGCACTGCCAGATGTCGCGGTCGAGCCCGGCGCGGGTCAGCTCCTCACGGGCGATCGCGTCGGCCTCGCGCAGGATGTCGAGCCGCTCGCCGGTGACCTCGCCGATGATCCGGATGCCCAGCCCGGGACCGGGGAACGGCTGCCGCCACACCATCGCGGCGGGCAGGCCGAGCTCCTCTCCGGCCCGCCTGACCTCGTCCTTGAACAGCGTCCGCAACGGCTCGACCAGGTCGAACCGCAGGTCGTCGGGGAGGCCGCCCACGTTGTGGTGGGACTTGATGTTGGCCGTACCGGTGCCGCCGCCGGACTCGACGACGTCGGGGTACAGCGTGCCCTGGACGAGGAAGTCGACCGGGCCGTCGGCGAGGATCGCCCGCTGCTCGTCCTCGAAGACCCGGATGAACTCGCGGCCGATGATCTTCCGCTTCTCCTCGGGGTCGACGACCCCGGTCAGCGCCTTGAGGAAGCGCTCCTGCGCGTCCACGACGCGCAACTTCACACCGGTCACGGCGACGAAGTCGCGCTCGACCTGCTCGGCCTCCCCCTTGCGCAGCAGTCCGTGGTCGACGAACACGCAGGTCAGCCGGTCACCGATGGCCCGCTGCACGATCGCGGCGGCGACCGCGGAGTCCACCCCGCCCGACAGGGCGCAGATGGCCCGGCCGTCGCCGACCTGCTCACGGACGGCGGCGATGGCGTCGTCGACGATGTTGAGCATGGTCCACGAGGGGCGGCAGCCCGCCGCGTCCAGGAAGTGCTTGAGAACGGCCTGGCCGTGCTCGGAGTGCAGCACCTCGGGGTGGAACTGCACCCCGTAGAAGCCGCGCTCGGGGTGCTCGAAGCCCGCGACCGGGGTGTCGGCGGTCGAGGCGGTCACCGCGAACCCCTCGGGCGCGGCCACCACCGAGTCGCCGTGCGACATCCAGACCTGCTGGACGCGCGGGAGGCCGGCGAAGAGCGCGCCTTCCTGGAGGACGTCGAGCGTGGTGCCGCCGAACTCGGCCGAGCCGGTCCTGGCGACCTCGCCGCCCAGCGCCCGGGCCATCGCCTGGAAGCCGTAGCAGATGCCGAAGGTCGGCACCCCGGTCTCGAACAACCCGTCCGGGACCGGCGGGGCGCCCTCGGCGTACACCGACGAGGGACCGCCGGACAGGATGATCGCCTTCGGTTTCCTGGCCAGCATCTCGGAGACCGGCATCGTGCACGGCACGATCTCGGAGTAGACGTGGCACTCACGCACTCGCCGTGCGATCAGCTGCGCGTACTGCGCACCGAAGTCGACGACAAGAACCGTGTCGAACTCAGACACCGGAAGGACCCCCATAAGGCTGCGAGCGGTACGCCCAGTCTATCGGCGGCCTCCCGCCGCACCGCCCACGCGCCGTTCGCCTCCGGCGGAGGATCGTCCCTGATGGATCCGGGTGTTCGGGGGTCTACACGGGGTGGACGGCCAGGGCCGGGTAGTCGGTGTATCCCTGGTGGTCGCCGCCGAAGGCGGTGGCGAAGTCGGGCTCGTTGAGCGGAGCGCCGAGCCGGAGGCGGAGCGGCAGGTCGGGGTTGGCCAGGAACGCCGAGCCGATCGCGACCAGGTCGGCGCCCCGGTCGAGCCAGCGGGCGGCGGTGGCGGCGGGCTCGCCTGCCCCGGGAGCGTTGACGACGAGGGTGTTCGGCCACAACTCGCGGATCCGCCGGCTGAGGTCGTCGCCGCCCGTCGCCATCAGGTGCAGGTAGGCCAGGTCCAGCCCGGCGAGCGCGGACACCAGCGCGGGATACACCTCGCTCGCGTCCTCCTCGACCAGGTCCTGGGCGCCGTTGGCGGGTGAGATCCGGATGCCGACCCGGGACGCGCCGATCGCCTCCACGACGGCGTGGGCGGTCTCCACGGCGAACCGGATGCGGCCGTCCACGGACGCGCCGAAACGGTCCTCGCGCAGGTTGGCGTTCTGCGACAGGAACTGGTGGATGAGGTAGCCGTTGGCGCCATGCAGCTCGACCCCGTCGAACCCGGCGTCCACGGCCCTGCGCGCCGCGTCCACGAAGTCGCCGATGGTCGCCTCCACCTCGGCGGTGGACAACTCCACGGGCTCCGGGTAGTCCTGCAGGCCGTTCGGCGTGAAGATCTGCCCGGCCGGCCGTACGGCGGAGGGGGCGACGGGCAGCGCGCCGGTGTTGTCGGGATGGCCGACCCGGCCGACGTGCATGAGCTGGGCGAAGATCCGGCCACCCGCCGCGTGGACGGCGTCCGTCACCTCGCGCCAGCCGGCCACCTGCTCGTCGGTGTGCAGGCCGGGCGTGTTCATGTATCCCTTGCCGGCCTGGCTCGGCTGGATCCCCTCGGTGATGATCAACCCGGCCGAGGCGCGCTGCGCGTAGTAGAGCGCGGTCAGGGAGGACGGGATCCCGTCCACATAGGAACGGGAGCGCGTCATGGGAGCCATGGCGAGGCGGTTGGGCAACCGCAGGTCACCGAGTTCGAACGACGTGAAAAGCATGATGGGGTTCCTTTCTTGGTCGGCCAAATTGGGCGGCCAAGCAATACTTCTACAACTTGGCCGACCAATATGCAAGCGGTAGGCTGATCGGCAAGAGGAGGCCAGGACATGGCGGAGCCGGTGATTGACGACACGACCATCTGGTCGGAGTCACGTGACGAGGACCTCGACGGGCTGAGCTGCCGGATGGCCAAGGCGGCGCTGGGCCACCGGGTCCTCCTCGCCGGACTCCTGGCCGAGATCGACCTCTACCCCGGTCAGGATCGCGTGCTGATAGCCCTCTGGGACCACGGGCCGCAGTCGCAGAACAAGCTGGCCGGCCTGCTCGGCATCGACGTCTCCACGATGACGAGGAGCCTGCAGCGTCTGGAACGGAGCGGGTTCGTGAGCCGCGTGCCGTGCCCCTCCAACCGGCGCATCAGCATCGTGAGCACGACGCCGAGGGGCGACGCCCTGCGCCCCGAGGTCCAGCGCGTCATGGCGGAGGTCCACCGGCGCATGGTCCAGGGGCTGACCCCGGAGCAGGTGGCGACACTCTGCTCGCTGCTCGACGTGGTCCGGGACAACCTGTGCGGCGAGGACGCCTGCGGCACCTGCGTCGAGTGAGTCCGGGACCACCGGCAGGCCCCGTCATTGACATGTGACCTATTGGTCACATAATTTGAGTCGTGGCTGATGACGACTGCGTGTTCAAGGCACTCGCCGACCCGACCCGCCGGTTCCTGCTCGACCTGCTCTTCGTGCGTGACGGCCGCACGCTCACCGAGCTGGAGTCCGAGCTGGAGATGAGTCGCTTCGGTGTCATGAAGCACCTGCGCGTGCTCGAAGACGCAGACCTCGTGGTGGCCCGCCGGTCGGGCCGGGAGAAGCTGCACTTCCTGAATCCCGTGCCGATCCGGCTGGTCCATGACCGGTGGATCGACAAATACACCGAGCACCACGCGTCAGCGCTCACCGACCTCAAAGCCGAGCTGGAGGACCAGCAATGACCGGTACCCCGCTGCACGCCCCCACCGTCCAGATCTACCGGATCTACATCAAGGCCACCCCCGAGGCGATCTGGGACGCGATCACCAGGCCGGAGTGGACCGAGAGGTACGGCTACCAGTCGCCCGCGACGTACGACCTGCGCCCCGGCGGCAGGTACCAGGCCTTCGCCAGCGAGGAGATGAAGGCGATGGGCGCACCGGACGTCGCCGTCGAAGGGGAGGTCATCGAATCGGACCCGCCGCGCAGGCTCGTGCAGACCTGGCATCCGGTCTGGGACGCCGAGACCGCGGCCGAGCCGGTCACCCGCCTCACGTACGAGATCGAGGCGGGCGAGGCCGGTGTCACGAAGCTGACCGTCACCCACGACGTCACCGGCGCCTCCCACGTGGGCGCCATGGTCGCGGGCGACCTGCCCAACGCCGGCGGCGGCTGGAGCGAACTACTCAGCGACCTCAAGACCCTGCTGGAGACCGGCAAGCCGCTCGCGGGCTGACCCTCGGCGGGCGGCACGGCTGATGACCGAACTCCCCGCCACTAGGTGATGTCGACGATGGGCAGGCGCAGCGCTCCGGGCGCGGCGGCGGGGACGACCGGCCTGCGCGGCGCGACCGGCGCGAGCCGTACGTAGTCCGATCCGGGCGCGGGACGCGGGTCGGCGTCGCCCCTGTTCGGCCAGAACGCCATGGCGCGTTCGGCCTGCGCCGTGATCGTGAGCGAGGGGTTGACGCCCGGGTTGGCCGAGATCGCCGACCCGTCCACGACGTGCAGGCCGTCGTACCCGTAGAGCCGGTGGTAGGGGTCGATCACGCCGGTCTCCGGCGAGTCCCCGATCGCGCAGCCGCCGAGGAAGTGCGCGGTCGCGGGGATGTCGAACAGGTCGAGCCAGGAGCCTCCGGGCATGCCGCCGATCTCCTCGGCCGCGATGCGGACCGCCTCGTGCCCGGCCGGGATCCAGGTCGGGTTCGGCTCTCCGTGGCCCGGCCCGGCGCGCAGCCTGCCCCGCTTCAGCGAGAGCGTGATCGAGTTGTCCTTCGCCTGCATCACCAGGGCGATGACGGCCCGCTCCGACCATCCGCGGTTGTAGAACAGGCGCGGCAGGAGGTACGGCCGGCGCAGCGCCTGGCCGAGGAACCTCAGCCAGCGGGGAGCGCCGCCGCCGTCGATCAGGAGGGTGCGCAGCATGGCCATCGCGTTGGAACCGTCGCCGTACCGGACCGGTTCGATGTGCGTGTGCGGGTCGGGGTGGAACGAGGACGTGATCGCCACGCCGCGGTTGAGCTTGTCGCCTTTCGCGGAGAACCGCTCGAAGCCGAGCAGGGCCTCGGAGTTCGTCCTGGTCAGCGTCCCGAGCCTGGGGGAGATCCGGGGCAGCGGCCCCTTGCGGAGCCGGTGCAGCAGCCGCTGCGTGCCGTACGTCCCGGCGGCGAAGACAACCTGCCGGGCCGTGATGACGCGCCGCCCGCCGGGCGAGCCCGTCCTCCTGACGGAGACCTCATAGCCGCCGTCGACCGGCCGCACGCCGGTGACCGTGGTCTCGGCGTGGACGACGGCGCCGGCCTTCTCGGCCAGGTAG
Source organism: Microtetraspora sp. AC03309 (assembly GCF_020826795.1). Lineage (NCBI taxonomy): Bacteria > Bacillati > Actinomycetota > Actinomycetes > Streptosporangiales > Streptosporangiaceae > Microtetraspora > Microtetraspora sp. AC03309. Next base: position 16,983 of record NZ_JADDIL010000112.1, read on the forward strand.
AGATAGTTCTTGATCAGCATGTTCTTGGCGCCGTGGCGGCAGCCCGTCATGCACTCGCCGCACTCGGTGCAGCCGCTGCGGCGCGGGCCGGCCCCGCCGAAGTACGGATCCTCGACCTCGACGCCGGGCGTGCCGAAGAACACGCCCACGGGGGCGAGGTGGAAGGTGTCGCCGACGCCCATCTTCCCGGCCACGGTCCGCATCACCTCGTCGGCCCGGGTGACGGTCGGGTTGCGCACCACGCCCAGCATCCGCGCGGCCTGGTCGTAGTACGGCGCGAGCTCGGCCTTCCAGTCGGTGATGCGGCTCCACTGCGGGTCCTGGAAGAACGGGTCGAGCGGCTCGTACAACGTGTTCGCGTAGACGAGTGAGCCCCCGCCCACGCCCGCGCCGGCGAGGACCATCACGCCGTTCCTGCCGCCGAGCACGTGGATGCGCTGAATGCCCTTGAGCCCGAGCGCGGGCGCCCACAGGAAGTCACGCGCCCGCCACGAGGTCTTCGGGAGCGTGCTCTCGTCGAACCGGCGCCCCGCCTCCAGGACGGCGACGGAGTACCCCTTCTCGGTCAGCCGGAGGGCGGAGACGCTGCCGCCGAACCCGGAGCCGACGACGACGACGTCGTGGTCCATCACTCCTCCGTTCCCTGCCGCCCGCACGGGCGTGGGGCCGTCCGTCACTTCAGGTGGAGCTTCCGCATCGTCTTGAGCAACCCGGCCAGGGTGTCGGCGTACTTGTCGTACGCCATGCCGAGCACCGGGTCGAAGCCGAGCCAGGACGCCTGGCTGGCGACGGTCTGGGACTCGGTGTACTTCAGCAGGCCCTCGGCTCCGTGCCTGCGGCCGAGGCCGGAGGACTTCATGCCGCCCATCGGGGCGTCGTAGGAGGCGTAGGCGGCGCCGTACCCCTCGTTGACGTTGACGGTGCCCGCCTTGATCCGGGAGGCGAGGGCGCGGCCCCGCGTGAGGTCACGCGTCCAGATCGAGGCGTTCAGGCCGTAGACGGTGTCGTTGGCCTTGGCGACGACCTCGTCCTCGGTGTGGAACCGGTAGAGCGCGACGACCGGGCCGAACGTCTCGTTGCCGCACAGGTCCATCTCGTCGGTGACGCCCGACAGGACGGTCGGCTCGTAGAACAGCGGTCCGATGTCGGGCCGCGCCTTGCCGCCCGTGAGCACCGACGCGCCCTTCTCGACGGCGTCCGCGACGTGTGCCGTCACCGCGTCGAGCTGGCGCTGGAAGGTGAGCGACCCCATCTGCACGGACCATTCGAGACCGGATCCGATCTTCATGTTCCTGGTCGCCCGGACGAACCGGTCGGTGAACGCGTCGTAGATCGAGTCGTGCACGTAGAGCCGCTCGATCGAGATGCAGAGCTGGCCGGCGTTGGTGAAGCAGGCCCTGAGCGCGCCGTGAGCGGCCCGGTCGAGGTCGGCGTCCTCCAGCACGATCATGGGGTTCTTGCCGCCGAGTTCGAGTGAGGCGCCGATGAGCCGCTTGGCGGCCTCCTCGGCGATCTTCCTGCCGCCGCGGGTCGAGCCGGTGAAGGCGACGTAGTCCGCGCCGTCGATCAGCGGGTCGCCGATCTCCGCGGGGTCGCCCGTCACGACCTGCCAGATCTCCCGGGGCATCCCGAGCTCCACGAGGAGGTCGATCGTCCACAGCGTCGAGAGCGCGGTCTGGGTGTCGGGCTTGTGCACCACGGTGTTGCCCGCGATCAGCGCCGGGACCACGTCGGTGACGCCCAGGGAGAGCGGGTAGTTCCATGGGCTGATCAGCGCGACCGTGCCCTTCGGATGCCGCAGCTCGACTGCTTGGGTGGCGATGGGGAAGATCCCCTTGCGCCGCTTGGGGGCGAGCAGCTTCGGCGCCTGCCGTACGTAGTGGAGCGCGCATCCAGCGACGTCGAGGACCTCCTCGAACGCGTGCCGCCTGGCCTTGCCCGTCTCCATCTGGACGATGTCGAGGATCTCCTCGCGGCGGTTGAGTATCGCGTCGTGCAGCCGGAGGAAGGGCTTCACCCGCTCCGCGACAGGCTGCGACGCCCACGCGTCCTGGGCCGCCCTGGCCGTGGCGTACGCCCTGCGGACGTCCTCGGCCGTCGAGACGGGGAGCTCGATGAGGGTCTCACCGGTGAACGGGGCGGGGACCGCCACGGTCTTCCCTTCCGAGGTGACGTGCCGGACAATGCGCTCAAGCATCAGGGGGTCCATGCCCGAAGGATATTCACGAGCCCATCTCATGGCTACTGGCCGGTAGGCAACCATCGGGACACGAGGGTTCCAGCGGTTCCGATTACCCGCCAGAATCCAGATATGCCAGGAAATGCCGAGCTTTGCGGGACAACCACGCCGTCGCCGAAGACCGCCCACTGATGGCGGCTCCCGACGTGGCCCCGCTGCGGCCGGGCGATCCGCCTCGCCTGGGTGCCTACGACCTCGGCGGACGGCTGGGCGAGGGCGGCCAGGGAGTGGTCTATCTCGGCACCGGCCCCTCCGGCGAGCAGGTCGCGATCAAGTGGCTCCGGTCCGACCTCGCGGGCGACCCCACCATGCGGGAGCGCTTCCTGCGCGAGGCGATCTCCGCCAAGCGCGTGGCGCCGTTCTGCACCGCCCAGGTCATGGACACCGGTGTCGAGGAGGAACGCCCCTACATCGTCAGCGAGTACATCGAGGGGCCCTCGCTCCAGCAGCGCGTGCAGTCCTCCGGACCCATCGCGGGCCCGGCCCTGCACCGTCTCGCGGTCGGTACGGCCACCGCGCTCGCGGCCATCCACCAGGCCGGGGTCGTCCACCGCGACCTGAAACCGGCGAACGTCATCATGGGCCCCGACGGCCCCCGGGTGATCGACTTCGGCATCGCGCGGGCGGTGGGCGCCTCGCACACGCTCACCTCCCAGCCGGTCGGCACCCCGTCGTACATGTCGCCCGAGCAGATCATGGGCCATCCGGCCGGGCCACCCGCCGACCTGTTCGCGTGGGGCTGCACGATCGTCAGCGCCGCCACCGGGCGGGCCCCGTTCGGCAACGACACGATGCCCGCCGTGATCAACCGCATCCTCAACGCACCGCCCGACCTGGGGAACCTCGCGGCGCCGCTGCGCG
>NZ_JADDIL010000113.1:0-19982 GCF_020826795.1 Microtetraspora sp. AC03309
GGCGGGAGCCGTTGCCGCTCTGGATGCGGAGCTGGGGCACGTTCTCCAGCCACTCCTTCGCGACCTCGGGATGGATCCCGAGCGAGGCGACCAGTTCGAGCGCGCGGGCGATCGTGGGCGGACGCTCGGCGCCCAGGATGAGGGCGCGCGTCCTCTCGTGCAGATCGTTCAGGTCACCGGCCACCACCCAGTCTCCGGAGACCCGGTGGTCCGGCAGAGTGGCCAGCACGAACTGCCAGGCGGGCACGTCGAGGGAGGGCAGATCGTGCCCGTGCCACGCCGCGGCCTCGATGAGGCGGGACTTCGGCGCCGCGACGCCCAGCGTCTCCGCGACCCGCCGAACGTGCTCGCCGTACGGCACGGCGTCCGGCCCGGCCAGCCACGCGGCGAGCTGCTCGCGCAGCGACGCCTCCACGGCGCCGATGGCCTCGACGGGGACGGCCAGCAGCTTCGCCAGCTCCTCGACGGGGGAGGGTGTCTCGCAGAAGACCCGGTTCTGGGCGACCATCCAGGTCCTGTCGTCGAGACCGGCGAACGCCGCGTCGATCAGGGCGGGGTAGTCAGGTTCCTCGGCGGGCGGGCTTGCGGGGGAGGCCTCCGCGACGGCGGGGCTTTCCGGGAGGGCCGGGCTTTCCAAGAGGACGGGCTTCTCCGGCACGGCAAGGTTTTCCGGCAGGGCCGGGCTTTCCGGGAGGGCGGGTGCGACAGAGCCTCCGGAACGGACGTCCTCCGGCTCCGGCAGAGCGTGTGAGCTCTCGGGCAGATCGCCCGGCCCGTCAACCGGGGAGAGCGGGCCCTCGGCCGGAGGAAGCTCGACCGGAGGAAGCTCGCCCGGAGGGGCCGTGATCTCGGCCGGAGGCGTCTCAACGAGAGGAGTCTCGCCCGGAGGGGCATGGTTCTCGGCCGGAGCGGCGTCGACGGCAGGGGTCTCGACCGGGGAGGCCGTGTTCTCCGCCGGAGCGGCCAGAGGCGGCTCGCCCGGGGGGACCGTGTTCTCGCCCGGAGGGGCCGGGCTCTCGGGCAGGGCCCGCGCCACAGGACTTTCCGGGACGGCCACCGACGGGGCGGGGACCTCGGGCACGGCACGCGCGGCGGCGGCGACCGCCCGGCCCGGTGGCGCGAGCCGTACGAACACGGCCGTGAACAGCGCGGTCAGGACCGGGCGGGCCCTGATGAACGCCTGGTCGGACAGCTGGCGGGCGGACAGCGAGAGCAGGCCCGGCCAGGATCCGGCACGATCCAGGGCGATAGCGACCTGGGGGTCGTCCGCCTCGTCCGGGTCGAGCACGTGGAGTGCGGGGAGCACGTCACCGACGGCCGCGGCCGGCCACTGCTCCAGGGCCAGCTCCGTGACCAGCTCGCCGAGCGCCTCGGGACCGAGGACGGCGAGTACGCGGGAGACGGGCAGGCTACGCCACCACGCCTCCGGCAGCGCGCCCGCAGAGGCGTCCTGCGCGGCGTCCGGAGGGACGTCCGGCGAACGGGGCGGCGCGGTCAGCGTTCCGATGCGGGCAGCGTCACTCCAGCGCAGCGGTGGCACAAGGTCACTCAGGCAGAAGTTCATCGCTTTCCCATCAGTCTGTACAGCCAGACCATAGTCTGACAAATCCCCTGCCACGGCGGGAGTTTCGTCAGCGACGAACAGCGGCGAAACGGAGACGTACGTAGTCGGCCACCCATCCGGACTCCCGCCTGAGCGCGGGGGCGGCGAGCTCGTTCACCCTGCGCAGAAGCGGTTCCACGAGTGCGGGTGGCACCCCGTCGAGCAGCGATCCGGCGAACATCCGCACCCAGTCGGCCGCGCCGCCCGGACACTCGTCCAACGGGGTGGGGCGGTCGACGTACTCCAGGATGCGCACCGTGAAACCGCCCTTCTCCAGCCGGAGGGCGTACTCGGCGGGGGTGGGGAAGTACCACGGGAGTTCCGGCTCGCGCAGCCCGTGCTCCCGCCAGGCGGTGCGCATCGCGGACGTCAGCGTGGCGCAGTTGCCCGCGCCGCCCAGCTCGGCGACGAACCTGCCACCCGGGCGCAGAGCCATCCGCACACACGAGATCACGGCGTCGGGGTCGCGGCTCATCCAGTGCAGCGCCGCGTTCGAGAACACCGCGTCGTACGGCTGGGCCACCGTGAAGTCGTCGCCGTATCCGATGGTGAAGTCCAGGCCGGGATATTGCGCGATGGCCGTCTCGATCATGGCGGTGGAGCCGTCGATGCCCAGGACGCTCGCGCCCCGCTTGGCGATCTCGGCGGTGAGCACGCCGGTGCCGCAGCCGAGGTCGAGGACACGCTCACCCGGCTGCGGGTCGAGCAGTTCTACCAGCGGCACTCCCTGGGCCGACACATAGCCGAAGGAGCTGTCGTAGGCGCGAGCGTTCCACCGCGTGAGACTGGGGGTTTCGTATCGCAAGATCGGCTCGCATTCTCGTGTGTGACACACTTTACGGCGTCGCCGAACTCGCGACCGCTATGAGCCGATTTGCCGGGCCCAATGCTTCTGCAGGTAGGTCTTCGCGGCGTCCTGCTCGGGAATCGTGAGGATCACCGGTGTCCCGACCGCCTTGGGCAGCTTGCCGGCGGCGTCGCGGTCGAGCGTCTTGCGCATCTCCATGGCCTCCATCCGTACCGGGCGGGCGTACCCCCGGAGATAGAGGTTCTGGCCGTCGTCGGACAGCAGGAACTCCTGCCAGAGGCGGGCGGCGGCCGGATGTGGCGCCTTCTTGTTGATCGCCTGGACGTAGTAGGAGGCGAGGACCGCGTCGTGCGGGATCGTCACCAACCAGGTCGGCTTGCCGTTCTGCGTCGTGGCCGCGGAACGCGCCAGGTTGAGGTAGTCCCAGTCGACCACCGCCGTGGCCTGGTCGGGGGCGGCGAGCGCGCCCGACTTCTTGATCCCGGCGAAGAAGTCGACTCCGCGGGCGGGGTTCGTCTTGCCCTTCCTGAGCGAGGTCGCCATGACCCCGCTGAAGGCGGACGCGGTGCGCAACGGGTCACCGGGGAGGGCCACCGTGACGCCCCGCTTGTTCAGCGCCGCGTAGGACGCGGGCGCGGCCATCTTGCGCGGGTCGTAACCGATGGACATGTAGCCGCCGTACGCGGCGTACCAGAGCCCCCCGCCCTCCTTGAGGTCGTCGGGGATGTCCTGCCAGCCCGCCACCTTGTACGGCGCGAACTTCTCGGCGTTGGCCACCGCCACGTCCAGGTTCAGGTCGAACACGTCAGGAGGCGTCTTCGTGGCCGCCGCGGCGACCTGCTGCTGGCTGTTGGCGTCGGGCCGCAGCTCCGTCACCTTGATGCCGTACTCCTCGGAGAACCGCTCGATGATGTGGCCGTAGTTGACCCAGGTGTGCGGCAGCCCGATGACGGTGAGCGCGCCCTCCTTGCGTGCGGCGGCGACCAGCCCCTCCATGCCGCCGAAGCCGTTCAGGCCGGTGGCGTGCACGTTCGCGGGCGGCAGTTGCTTGGGCTCCTGCGCCGAAGTCGAGCAGGCGGCGGCGACGGCCGAGACGAGGAGGATCGCGGCAACGCTGGCACGTTTGGTCACCCGCCGAATACTGTACGTGGTGCTCCCGGTGGTCGAGGAGGCACGCGCGGGATTTACCGAGCACGCGCGGGATTTACCTGGGCGGTACCACTTTGGCCGCGACCAGGCTCTCCTCCGCGATCTCCACGAGCGTCCCGTCCCGCTTGCGCACGGCCAGCACGCCGCCGCTCCACGCTTCCAACACGCCGACGGCATCGCCGAAACCACCGGGCACCACGCGCCGCGTGGTCACCCTTTTCCCCACGTCAGCCGGGGTTATCGCGACGACGAACCGGGCTCCGAACCGAGGGGTCACGCCGATTGTCCCCCTCCCGTTTCAGCCAGTGGGTGGGCAACGCAATACTAGGTCTGAACAACCCGCGGTCGAATCGTGCCAACCAGAAGGAGCCCGAAGGTGACGTACGTCATCGCGCAGCCTTGCGTGGACGTCCTGGACAAGGCGTGCATCGAGGAGTGCCCCGTCGATTGCATCTACGAGGGCAACCGGATGCTCTACATCCACCCCGACGAGTGCGTGGACTGCGGAGCCTGTGAGCCGGTCTGCCCCGTCGAGGCGATCTTCTACGAGGACGACCTTCCCGAGCAGTGGAAGGACTTCTACAAGGCCAACGTGGAGTTCTTCGAGGAGCTCGGCTCCCCGGGCGGAGCCTCCAAGGTCGGCAAGATCGAGAAGGACCACCCCGTCGTCGCCGCGCTTCCGCCGCAGGGCGAGGACCACTGACCAGGGGAGACTCCGCCCATTGAGCGTCCAGGCTCGATGGGCGGATTCGTGATGACTAGGGGGCACCTTTGATCTCGTTGCCGGACTTCCCCTGGGATCGGCTCACGCCGTACAAGGAGAGGGCGCTGGCGCACCCGGATGGGATCGTCGACCTCTCGGTCGGCACTCCGGTCGACCCGGTGCCCCTCGTGGCGCAGAAGGCTCTCACCGAGGCGGCCGACAGTCCCGGCTACCCGCTGACGTACGGCACGCCGCGGCTGCGCGAGGCGGCCGCGGGCTGGTTGGCGCGCAGGCACGGCGTCCGGGTCGACGCGGCGGACATCCTGCCCACCATCGGTTCCAAGGAGCTGGTGGCCTGGCTGCCCACCCTCCTCGGCGTACGGCCCGGCGAGCACGTGCTGTTCCCCGAGCTGGCCTATCCGACCTACGACGTGGGCGCCCGGCTGGCCGGGGCCACGCCGTACGCCACGGACGGCCTGCTGGCGCTCGGCCCCGAGCGGGTCCCGCTGGTCTGGGTGAACTCCCCGTCGAACCCGACCGGCCGGGTGCTCCCGGCGGAACACCTCCGCAAGGTCGTCGACTGGGCGCGCGAGCGCGGCGCCGTGGTCGCGTCCGACGAGTGCTACCTGGAGCTCGGCTGGGAGGAGAACCCGGTCTCGATCCTCCACCCCGACGTCTGCGGCGGCTCGCACGAGGGCCTGCTCGCGGTGCACTCGCTGTCGAAGCGATCCAACCTGGCCGGTTACCGCGCGGGCTTCGCCGCGGGGGACCCGGCGCTGATCAAGCGGCTGCTGGAGATGCGCAAGCACGCCGGGATGATGATGGCCGCTCCCGTCCAGGCCGCCATGGCCGCGGTGCTGGACGACGACGCGCACGCCGACGAGCAGCGGGAGCGGTACGCCCGCCGCCGCGCCGTGCTGCGCCCCGCGCTCGAAGGCGCGGGCTGGCGGGTCGAGCACTCCACGGCCGGGCTCTACCTGTGGGCGACGGACGGCAGGGGCTGCTGGGACCAGGTGGAGGCCCTGGCCGGGCTCGGCATCCTGGCCGCGCCTGGCGACTTCTACGGCGTGGCCGGTGCGAAGCATGTCCGGATCGCGGTGACCGCCACAGATGAGCGGATAAATGCGGCTGTGCTCCGCCTCCAGTAGGATCGCCCGGCATGACGGCGACGGCAGTGGTGGTGCTCACCTTGAGCGTCGTGACACTCGTCGTCGTGCTGGGCGCGTTCCTCACCACGACGCGGTCCGGGCGGACGCGGACGTCGCCGGCCAGAGCGGTCCAGGGCCCCGGCCCCGCGTACTTCGATCCCCGCACCATCAAGGTGACCGACACCGTGCACTGCGCGGGTGTCCGCTTCCGCGCCATCGGCGCGCTCCATCTGTCCCGGCAGGGCGAGCAGCGGACCGAATACCTCCTCGACGAGGGCAACCGCCGCTACCAGTGGTTGTCCGTGGAGGAGCGCAGAGAGCCGGGCGCCGACGGAGCCGGACATCTGGAGGTCCTGCTTTGGACCACGGTCCCCACCGAGGGCATGGTGCCCGCCAAGAGCACGCTGATGATGGAGGGTGCGGAGTTCTCGCCCGTACAACGCGGCACGGTCGCGTTCCGCGCCGAGGGGACCACCGGCCTGCCCGACCGCGGCCTGCTGGACTTCGCCCACTACCGCGCGAACGACGGACGGCTGCTGGCCTTCCGGCGGGTCCAGGGCGGCACGTGGGCCGCCTCGTACGCGCATCCGCTGCCGCCGGGGTCGATCACGGTGGAGCGGCCTTCGTGAGGTCTGTCGAGTGAGGGGACATGTCTCGCGTACGGCGCTGGCCATCGTGGCCATCGTCGTCGTCCTCGGGGGAGGCATCTTCTTCGGCGCCTACTACCTGCTTGGGCGCGCCAAGCCGTTCGCACTCGGGGAACACTGCAAGATCACCACATCGGACGGCACGCTCGACCTGGACATCGATCAGTCGGAGATCGCCGCCACCATCGCCGCCGTCGCGGCGCGGCGCGGACTGCCCGAGCGGGCCCTGCAGATCGCGTACGTGACGGCCATCCAGGAGTCCAAGCTCGCGAACCTGCCCTACGGCGACCGCGACTCGGTGGGCGTCTTCCAGCAACGGCCCTCTCAGGGATGGGGCACCCCCGCGCAGCTCCAGGACCCCGTCTACGCGACCAGGAAGTTCTTCGTCGCCCTGGAGAAGGTCAAGAACTACCGCAGGATGTCGCTGCACGAGGCGGCGCAGGCCGTCCAGCGTTCCGCGGACGGCTCGGCGTACGCCCAGCACGAGATGCAGGCCAGGATCCTGGCCGGCGCGTTCTCCGGGCGTGTCCCGAAGGCGGTGCGCTGCTGGTACCCGCCGCCGGAGAAGCCGGTCGACTTCCGTCCGGAGGAGGCGCGCAAGCAGTTGCGCCGCGAGTTGGGCGACGACACGGCGGCCGAGCGGGCCTGGCTGGTCGCCGGCTGGTACGTCACCCACGCCCAGCGGTACGGTCTGCGCGAGATCCGGTACGACGGACTGTCGTGGACGGCCGCCGACGGTCACGACGGCTGGCTGGCGTCGGAGAAGGCGTCCGGGGCCAGCAAGGTCCGGGTCCTCTGAGGGATAGGCTCGGTGACCATGCGGCTGGACATGGATGTGGACCTGAACGACGACGTGACCGCGCTGACGGCGCGTCTGGTGGACATCGAGTCGGTCAGCGGAGACGAGAAGGCGATCGTCGACGCGATCGAGGAGGCGCTGCGTCCCCTGGGGCACCTGTCCGTCGACAGGGACGGTGACGCCCTCGTCGCGCGTACAGCCCTCGGCCGCGCGGAGCGGGTCGTGATCGCCGGGCACGTGGACACCGTGCCCGTGGCGGGCAACCTGCCCTCGCGGGTGGAGGGCGACCTCATCTACGGATGCGGCACCTCCGACATGAAGTGCGCCGTCGCCGTCATGCTCAAGCTGTGTCTGCTGGAGACGCCGAACCGCGACCTCACCTTCGTGTTCTACGACTGCGAGGAGATCGAGGCCGAGCGCAGCGGGCTGCTCAGGCTCACCCGCAACCATCCCGAATGGCTGACCGGCGACTTCGCGGTGCTGATGGAGCCGACGCACGGCCTGATCGAGGGCGGTTGCCAGGGCACGCTGCGGGCCGAGATCTCCACGCACGGGGTGCGCGCCCACAGCGCCAGGTCGTGGCAGGGCGCCAACGCCATCCACGCCGCCGCGCCGGTCCTCGACCTGCTCAACGCGTACGAACCGAGGCGTCCGGTCGTCGAGGGCCTGGAGTACCACGAGGGCCTCAACGCGGTCGCGATCCGCGGCGGGGTGGCGGGCAACGTGATCCCCGACGAGTGCGTGGTGACGGTCAACTACCGGTTCGCCCCCGACCTGTCGGTTGAGCAGGCGCAGGACCACGTCCGCGAGGTCTTCGCCGGGTTCGAGGTGCGGTTCACCGACGCCGCCCCGGCCGCCCGGCCGGGGCTGACCCATCCGGTGGCGGCCCGCTTCGCCGAGGCCGTCGGCGGCGTCCCCAGGGCCAAGTACGGCTGGACCGACGTCGCCCGTTTCTCGGCGCTCGGCATCCCCGCCGTCAACTACGGTCCCGGCGATCCGAACCTGGCGCACCGGCGCGACGAGCACGCCGAACTTTCCAAGATCATCGAATGTGAGGCGCGGATGACCGCCTGGCTGTCCTGATCCGCCCGCGCAGATCTGTTCGCGCGGATCTGTTCGGCCGGATCGGCGCCGAAATGAAGAAAGTGGCTTTCCTCGCCGGCCATTTGGCGGGGAAAGCCACTTTCATCCCGAGCAGCACCCTCGCCTGTTAGACGTGACCTGGTTGAATCCCGGTTCCGCGATTTTTCAAGATTATTTTGACTGCTGGGCTAGCGTGATCGACATGACTACGATCCGCCGGGAACGCCGCCAGGGCCCCTCCGTCCTCCGCGGCAGCATGGTTACCGATTCCACCTATGACCAGCGGCTTCTCGACCGCAGAGGGCCCACGGACTGGCTCCACATGGACCCGTGGCGGGTGCTGCGCATCCAGTCGGAGTTCGTCGAGGGTTTCGGCGCGCTCGCCGAACTCCCGCCCGCGGTCACCGTCTTCGGCTCCGCCCGCACCGGCCGTGATTCAAAGGAATACGAGATGGGCGTGCGGCTCGGCCGGGCGCTCGCCGAAGCCGGTTTCGCCGTGATCACCGGAGGCGGCCCCGGCGTGATGGAGGCGGCCAACAAGGGCGCCCTGGAGAGTGGCGGGGTTTCGGTCGGGCTCGGCATCGAGCTGCCGCACGAGCAGCACATGAACGAGTACGTCGATCTCGGCGTCGAGTTCCGCTACTTCTTTGTGCGTAAGACGATGTTCGTCAAGTACTCCTCCGGATTCGTGACCCTTCCCGGCGGGTTCGGGACGCTCGACGAGCTCTTCGAAGCGCTCACCCTGGTCCAGACGCGCAAGGTCACCTCGTTCCCCGTGGTCCTGATGGGCACCGAGTTCTGGGCGCCGCTGATCGACTGGATCCGCACCACGCTCGTCACGGCCGGCAAGGTCTCCCCGCACGACGTCGATCTGATCCAGATCACCGACGACCCGGACGCGGCGGTGGACATCATCTTGGCGGCCGACCGGCAGCAGCAGGCCGGTACGGCGCGGCGCGAGGAGGTCGCCGCCCGCCACACGGTCGGCGACGCCCAGTAGCCGGGTCCAGTAGCCGGGCACAGCACCCCAAGCCCAAAAGCCACGCCCGTGCCCGGCCCGGTGAGTCCGGTTCAGTGAGTCCGGCCCGGTGAGTCCGGCCCGGCCACGGGTTCGTCCCGAACTCGGTCCGGCCCCTGGCTCTAAGGTGGAGTGATGTTCATCTGCGTGTTCTGTTCCTCCAGTCAGAAGATCGACCCCAAATACGTGGATCTCGCGACGGAGGTGGGAGAGGAGATCGCCAGGCGCGGTCACGGGCTGGTCAGCGGGGGAGCGATCGTCTCCTGCATGGGAGCCGTCGCGCGGGCGACCCGGCGGGGCGGCGGCCGCACCGTCGGCGTGATCCCCAGGGTGCTGGTGGACATCGAGATCGCCGACACCGACTCGGACGAGCTGATCGTCACTGACGACATGCGGCAGCGCAAAGGCCTCATGGACGCCAGGTCCGACGCCTTCCTGGTCCTCCCCGGAGGCATCGGCACGTTGGAGGAGCTCTTCGAGATCTGGACCTCCCGCGTGCTCGGCATGCACGAGAAGCCGCTGGTCCTGCTCGACCCGTGGGGGCTCTACACGCCGCTGCGCGACCTGGTGGACGGTATGTACGACCAGGGCTTCACCCGGCCGGGCGTCTTCGACGCCATCTCCTGGACGGCGGACGTCCAGGAGGCGTTCGACCTCCTGGAGAAGCCGGGCCTGGAGCTCCGCCCCACTCCGGAGGAGCTAGGCGAGGCCACGCCGAGTTAGGGCCGGAGGCCGCCGTCCGGCCAGAGAGTCGGTCATCTCGACCGCGAGCCGTACGTCCCGGGCCGTCTCCGGGGTCGTGCGGAACACCCGCGCCCCTGCCCAGGCGAAGACGGCGGCCGTCGCGATCGCCTCGGTCGCGTCCTCGGGCAGGGTCACGGCGACCGTACGGCCGGCCCGGACGAGGCCCGACACCTCGGCCACGGAGCCGGCCCACGCCCATCTCGGGTCAATCGCGTCATCGGGGCCGAGTACCACCGTCATGCTTTGATGCTCCCACGGATGGGACTTGTGGCACGATTCGTATGTGCTGGTCGTTCTCGTCCTCGCGGCGCTCGCCGTCGTAGGCTGCGCGGTAAAGGTTTCGCAGGGCCATGGCGGCGCGCTGGCCGAGTTCACGCCAGACACGCCACCGCTCGTCCTCCCCGCAGGGCGGATGGACGCCGCGGACCTGGCCGGGCTGCAACTGCCGATCGGTCTCGTCGGCTACCAGACGGACGCCGTCGACGCGACGCTCCAGCGGGCCGCGATCTCGCTCAGCGAGCGGGACGCCCACATCGCCGCCCTGGAGCAGCGCCTCGCTCAGGTGCTCGCGGAGCGGCTGTACGGCCGCCCTGAGGACTCCTCCGAGCCCGCCCGGCCCACTGATCACGCGGAGCCCGCGGACCCCGCCCACGACGCCCACGAGCCCGATCACGCGGAGCCCGCGGAGCCCGCGGAGCCCGCGGAGCCCGCCCACGACGCCCACGACGCCCACGAGCCCGATCACGCGGAGCCCGCGGAGCCCGCCCACGACGCCCACGACGCCCACGACGCCGATCACGCGGACCCCGGCGAAGCCGCCGCTGCCGAAGCCGCCGGGAAAACCGAGAAGATCGAGAAGATCGGGAAGGCCGGCACGACGGAAAGCGCTGGAGAAACCGACAGTACGAAGACATCCGACAGCGCCCACAACGCCGAAAGCGTCGAGCCCCGCCCCCAGGTCGCGACGGCGGCCGCCAACGGGGCCTGGGAGGACGCATGATGATGAGATGCGCGTGGGCCACCTCGGCGCCCGACTACATCGCGTACCACGACGACGAGTGGGGCCGACCCGTCCACGGCGACGACGGCGTCTTCGAGCGGGTCACGCTGGAGGCGTTCCAGTCCGGTCTGTCCTGGCTGACCATCCTGCGCAAGCGGGAGAACTTTCGCGCGGCCTTCGCCGGGTTCTCCATCGAGAAGGTCGCCGCGTTCGACGAGTCGGACGCGGAGCGGCTGATGGGCGACGCGGGCATCGTCCGTAACCGCGCCAAGATCGAGGCGGCCCTCGCCAACGCGAGGGCCGCGCTGGACCTGCCCGGCGGGCTGTCCGACCTGGTGTGGAAGTACGCCGATCCGGCCGCGCCGGTGCCCCGCACCGGCGCCGAACTCCCGGCCCGTACGCCGGGATCCACGGCGCTGGCCAAGGAGCTCAAGAAGAACGGCTTCCGCTTCGTCGGGCCGACCACGGCCTACGCGCTCATGCAGGCCATCGGGCTGGTCAACGATCATCTGGCCGACTGCTGGGTGCGGGACGCCGTCAGCGCCCCTCGAAGCGGGGCCGCTCCTTGTTGAGGAACGCCTTGGTCGCCGCGGCGTGGTCCGCCGTGGCCGCGCACTCCTCCTGAAGGTCCGCCTCCAGATCCAGCGCCTCCGACAACGAGTGCGAGGCGGCGTAGTCCAGCGCCTTCCTGGTCGCCGAGTACGCCCGGGTGGGCCCCTGCGCCAGTCGTACGGCCAGCTCGCGGGCCACGGTCATCACCTCGTCGGCGGGGACGACCCGGGAGACCAGGCCCAGCTCCAGCGCGCGGCCGGCGTCCACGACGTCGCCGAGCAGGAGCAACTCGCGGGCCCGGGCCGGCCCGATCAGGCGCTGCAGCGTCCAGGACGCGCCCGAGTCCGGAGCGAGGCCGATCCCGGTGAACGCCATGGCGAACTTCGCCTTGTCCGAGGCCACCCGGAAGTCGCACGCGAACGCCAGCGCGGCGCCCGCGCCGGCCGCCACCCCGTTGACCGCCGCGACGACCGGCTTCTCCATCGAGGTGAGCGCCCGCACGATCGGGTTGTAGTGCCGCCGCACCGTGTCGGCGAGTCCGAGGCCGCGCTCCAGCAGGTCCGCGTGCTCACGCAGGTCCTGCCCGGCGCAGAAGCCGCGGCCCCGGCCGGTCAGCAGCACCGCGCGTACGGACGCGTCGTCCCTGGCCCGTTCCACGGCGGCGAGCAACGCGGACTTCATCGAGGTGGTCAGCGAGTTCATGGCGTCCGGACGGTTCAGCGTGATCGTGGCGACTCCGTCGCCGAACTCGTAGGAAACCTCGTCGGCGACGTCATCGGTGGCGGTCATCGCATCTCCTTCGGTGTGGAGTCCCCGGCCTTCGGCCCTGAGGAGGAAACGCGGCACGGTGCCGCGGGTTGTCGGCTGTCGTGGCGGCTGTCCGGCGGCGAGAACCCGGCCGCGGGACCTACCGCCGGGCTGGCGGAAAGCGAAGCCTGTGAGGGCTGAGCGGGACCGTCGGGCGGTTCCCCGTCCCTCGCCTTGACCGCGACGGCGACCGCCGGTGAAGCGGGAAACCCGACCCGTGAGGGTCGGAATGCTCCGGCTTCAGCCGTGGGGAAAGGCGTCAAGTGCTCCATCCATGTTCTGGTCGATGAACGCGGTGGCGGCCGGCAGCAGCCGAGCGGCCTCCCGCTCAAAGTAGAGGCGGGCCTTCTCTCCCGGCCACGCGGGGGGCAGGAGTTCGGCGGGCAGCCCGGGATCGCGGAACAGGAAGTTCCGCCAGCCGTGCAGAAGCCTGCTCCGGACCGCGAAGACCTGGTCGTCGGACGCGCCGTCGGGCAGCGAGCCGACGAGGACCTCCGCGTCGGCCAGCCACTCCTCGTACGCCCGGCCGATCGCGTCGAGATCCCAGGCGCGGGCCACCAGTTCGCGCGGATCGCCCGCGAGGGTGGCGTCGAACCTGTCGGCGCTGATCCGCAGCGTGTCCAGTTCGGGGGAGGGGCGGGGGCCGATCCAGGTGGTCTCCGAGAGGGGCGCGTAGCCGAGGAACGCCAGGTCCGCGCGGAGCCGCTCCCGTCGCGGCCGGTCGCGTACCGGTTCGAGAACCAGCAGGTGCCACCGGCCGGACCAGCTCACCGGGCCCACCCGGTAGACGCGCGCCACCGCCTCGTCGAGGCGGTTCACGCCTTTCGGGGTCAGCGCGTACCCGGGGCCGTGGGGCAGCCGCACCGGAGCGAGCCAGCCCTGGCGGACCATCCGCGATATCGCGGTACGCACGGCCGGAGCGGCGATGCCGAGAGGCGCGAGCAGCCGGACGAGGGCGGCCACGGACGCGCGAGCGCCGCGGGTACGGAGATGGTCTCCGTAGAGATCGAAAAGCGCGGCTCGGGCGTTCACCCCACCCAGTGTGCTGTCAGGATCTGCCGTCGACAATGCATATCCGACGTCCTTTGATCGACTGTACGGGGCATGGTCGTTACCTTTTTAAGCTCAGAGGCGGGATAATAGGCCATCACACAAGACGTGAATAAGCCGGCCACCCCCGGGCAGCCGGCGACGTGGGAAGGGATGCACGCATGGCGGCGATGAAGCCGCGGACTGGCGACGGTCCGCTGGAAGTCACCAAGGAAGGCCGGGGCATTGTCATGCGGGTCCCTCTCGAGGGTGGCGGCCGGCTCGTCGTCGAGCTCTCGGCGGATGAGGCCGGCGCCCTTGGAGACGCACTGAAGAAGGTGGTCGGCTGACTCCCAGCCGACCTGTTCGATTTTCGGCCCTGGCGGCGGGGATGTTCCCGGTGCCGGGGCCGCCTTGTTGGAGGTGCCTGTGCCGATAGAGACCACGCCGACCTTCGCCGCCGAGCCCGCCGTCGACGCACAGTTCGTCGCCGTGCCGTTCGGACGCGATCTCGCTCCTCCGGCGGAGCTTCCCCTGCCGGTGGACGCGCTGCTGGCCCATTACGAGGCCAAGGGGGATCCAGGAGAGGTCGTCGAGGTCCCGGTCGCGCTCGGCTCGGGCATCCGCCGCGTCCTCCTGTACGGCATCGGCGGCGGTTCGGCCGCCGACCTGCGCAGAGCCGGCGCATCCGTGGTCAGGAAGATCAAGGGGGGCGCGACCGTCTGGATCCGGGTGCCGGAGGTCGCCGACGCCGCCGCGCTGGCCGAGGGCGCGCTGCTCGCGTCGTACAGGTTCCGGATCGGTGTGAGCCGTACGGCGCCGAAGATCGTCTTTGTCGGAGGGGACGAGGAGGCGCTGCGGCGGGGTGAGACGATCGCCCGCGCGACGTCGCTGGCCCGCGACCTGATCAACACCCCCGCGTCGGTCAAGTCCCCGGCCTGGCTCGCGGAGCAGGCGCGGTCGGTCGCCGCCGATGCCGGGCTGGGGTTCCGCGAGGACACCGAGCTCGTCGACTTCGGCGGCATCCGCGCGGTCGGACGGGGCTCGGCCGGCCCTCCCAGGCTGGTGGAGATCTCGTACGCGCCCGAGGGGGCGACCCGGCACGTCGTCCTCGTCGGCAAGGGCATCACGTTCGACACCGGCGGTCTGTCGCTCAAGCCCGAAGAGGGCATGAAGACGATGAAGACCGACATGGCCGGCGGGGCGACCGTCATCGCCGTCATGGGGGCGCTCGCGACGGCCGGCGTGCCCGTGCGGGTCACCGGTCTCGTGGCGTGCGCGGAGAACGCGTTCTCCGGCTCCGCCCAGCGGCCGGGTGACGTCATCACCCAGTACGGCGGGCGCACCGTCGAGGTGCTGAACACCGACGCGGAGGGCCGGTTGGTCCTGGCGGACGCGCTCGCCTACGCCGACGCCGAACTCGCTCCCGACGCCATGATCGACATCGCCACCCTGACCGGCGCGGCCAAGGTCGCGCTCGGGCTGCGGCTGGGTGCGCTCTACGCGACCGACGAGGCGCTGGCGAGGGCGCTGCTGGCCTCGGGGGAGGCCACCGGCGACCGGCTGTGGCGGATGCCGTTGATCGACGACTACCGCGCCGACCTGGACTCGGACATCGCCGATCTGGCCAACGTCGACAGGCGGATGTCGGGGTCGGCGGGATCGGTCGCCGCCGCCCTCTTCCTCAGGGAGTTCACGGGCGGCCGGCCGTGGGCGCATATGGACGTCGCCGGGCCCGCGCGGTCGAGCGCCGACGACGGCGAGATCACCAAGGGCGGCACCGGGTTCGGCGTACGGCTGCTGCTGCACTATCTGACGTCAGTGAAATAGGTCACTGAAACAGCCCGCTGGACAGTTCACTGGGACAGCTTCACGGCGGCGAGCAGGCCGTCGCCGAGTGGCAGCATCAGCGGGCGGAGCCGGTCGTCGGAGCGGACCAGCTTGCCCAGCTCCCGGACGGCGACGGTGTCCGGGTCGCGCTGGGTGGGGTCGGCCACGCGGTCGTGCCAGAGGGCGTTGTCGAACGCGACGATCCCGCCCGGGCGCAGCAGCCGTACCGACTCGGCCAGGTAGTCGCCGTACTCCTGCTTGGCGGCGTCGCAGAAGACAAGGTCGTATCCCCCGTCGGCGAGGCGGGGGAGCACGTCGAGGGCGCGGCCGCCGATCAGGCGGATCTTGCTGCCGGAGAAACCGGCGTCCGCGAACGTCTTGCGGGCCAGGCGCTGGTGCTCCGGCTCGGAGTCGACGCTGGTCAGCGTGCCGTCCGGACGCATGCCGCGAAGGAGCCACAGTCCCGAGACGCCGCAGCCCGTGCCGACCTCGACCACCGAGCGGGCGTTGATCGCGGTGGCGAGGAAGCAGAGCGCCGCCCCGCCCCCGGGCAGGATCGGGGGCGCTCCCACCTCGATGCCGCGCCGGCGCGCGGATTGCAGGATCTCGTCCTCGGGGACGAACTCCTCCGCGTAGGCCAGGCTGGCCGGGGTCGTCGCCATCGGCCTCTCCTTCCCTCCTGCATTTTGTCGCAGCCTAAGGGAGTCGGGGTCGAACGGGAACTCACGCCACAACGGGGACGTTGCACGCTTTGAACGGTCTTTGTAGAGACCGCTCGATCGCGGTGCGCAGGAAGGGGCGAAACCAGGCACTATGGCTGTAGCGACGATCCTGCAGAGAGGACTCCCGGTGGACGACCACGACCACCAGGCGGACGCCCCCGTGTCCGACTGGACGCCTCCCACCTGGGAGGAGGTCGTCAGAACGCATTCCGCTCGGGTCTACCGGCTCGCGTACCGCCTCACCGGCAACGTGCACGACGCCGAGGACCTGACGCAGGAGGTCTTCGTCCGGGTCTTCCGCTCGCTGTCCAGCTACACGCCGGGCACCTTCGAGGGCTGGTTGCACCGGATCACCACGAACCTCTTCCTCGACATGGCACGGCGCAGGCAGCGCATCAGGTTCGAGGGGTTGGCCGACGACGCCGCGGAGCGGCTGCACGGCCGGGAACCGTCGCCGGCGCAGGCGTACGACGACGCCCACCTGGAGCACGACATCCAGGCGGCGCTCGACGCGCTCGCGCCCGAGTTCCGCGCCGCCGTCGTGCTGTGCGACATCGAGGGACTGTCGTACGAGGAGATCGCGGCGACGCTGGGAGTGAAGCTCGGCACCGTGCGCAGCAGGATCCACCGGGGTCGCGCCCAGTTGCGCGAGGCGCTCGACCACCGCGCCCCGGGAGCGAACAGGAACGGTGACCAATTCCCCCCTTCGTTCAGCAAGGAGGGTGCATGAGTCATCTTGGCGAGCGCGTTTCCGCGCTCATCGACGGCGAACTCGGTCACAGGGAACGGGAGCGGGCGCTGGCCCACTTGACCTTCTGCGCGGACTGCCGTGCCGAGGTCGACGCCATGCGCGCGTTGAAGAGCCGGTTGCGGTCCATCGAGCCGCCGGCCATGCCGGTCGATCTCACCATGTCCCTGCTGCGCATGTCAGAGCCGGGAGGGCCGATCCCGCCGCGCATGCGGCCGTTCCCGGACCACCCGGCCTTCGCCTCCACCAGACTGCCGGCGATGCAGCACGGCATCGCGCCGCTGGACAACCGCCCCCGCCTGGGTGGCGGGCACTCAGGTCCCGGACGGCCGAGCCGTACACGCCGGGCGGGATACGTCGCGGTGGGGGTCGCCTCCGCGGCGGTGGCGCTCGGTACGATGTTCATCGTCGGCGGCACGGGGGCCCAGCAGACCCACAACCCTCCGGTGCAGTTCGTCAACCCGCAGCAGAACATCGCACCGCCTCAGACGAGCCCGACGCCTAGTCCGTCGCCGAGCTTGCGCTCCCACCTCGCTCGATGACATTCGAACGCAGGAGGGACCGCGCGGATGACCGACGACACGAGTGCGTTCGACCCGCCCGAGCGGCCTGACTTCCTTCCCGCGCCCTACCAGGCGACCGGCCTGGGCCCCGGCTGGGGGCCTCCGCCGCCGTATCCGCCCGTTCCGGCGCGTACGGCCGGTGGGCCCCCTGTGCGCCTGTATCTCGCCCTCGCGGTGGTCATCGCGTTGGTGGCCGGGGCGGCGGGCAGCTGCGGCACCTACCTGCTGACCAGGCCGCCGTCCGGCACCGACCCGTCGTACCGGATGAGCGCGGTGCCGACCGGTTCGACCTCGCGGGCGCCCGAGTCCGTCGCCGGGGTCGCGTCCCGGGTGCTGCCGAGCGTGGTCTCGCTGGAGGTGAAGGGCAACCAGGAGGCGGGGACCGGCTCGGGCTTCGTCATCCAGGGCGGCTACATCGTGACGAACAACCACGTGGTCGCGGTCGCCGCCCAGAGCGGGGAGATCCGGATCCGGTTCAACAACCGCAGGTCGTCCAAGGCCCAGATCGTCGGCCGCGACCCGAACTCCGACATCGCCGTGGTGAAGCCGGAGGAGACGTTCGGGGCGCCCGAGATCACCCTGGGGAACTCCGACGGCGTGGTGGTGGGCGATCCCGTCATCGCCGTCGGCTCGCCGCTCGGCCTCACCGGCACCGTCACCACCGGCATCGTCAGCTCGCTCAACCGGCCGGTCGAGGCGGGCGGCGAGACCGGCTCCGACTACGCGCTGATCAACGCGATCCAGACGGACGCCGCGATCAACCCCGGCAACTCCGGCGGCCCGCTCGTCAACGCGTCCGGCCAGGTGATCGGGGTGAACTCGGCCATCGCCACGCTGGGCAGCGGGGCGTTGCTCGGCCAGCCGACCGGCAGCATCGGCCTGGGCTTCGCGATCCCCATCAACCACGTGAGGAGAGTCGCCCAGGAGCTGATCACGACGGGTGCCGCGCGCACCTCCCGGATCGGCATCACCATCGACCAGGAATACCAGGGCCAGGGTGTGCGGATCGCCTCCGGAGCGAACCGCGGCGAGCCCGCCATCACCCCGGGCGGTCCGGCGGACAAGGCGGGCCTGAAGCCCGGCGACGTCATCCTCGAGGTCGACGGGCAGCCTGTGGGCGACAGCCGCGAGCTCATCGTGACGATCCGCAGCAAGGCTCCCGGCGACCGGATCGCGATCAAGTTCCAGCACGACGGCGAGGACAAGACCGCGACCGTCACCGTCGGTGCGGCTCCGGCCGTGACGGCACGGCCGTCGTAATACCACTGCGGTGCTATTAGTCTGAAACCAGCTGTTCCTGGAAAAGGAGATCACCTGTGTTCGGACTGGGCTGGCCAGAGATCCTGGCACTCGTGGTGATCGCGCTGCTCGTGTTCGGCCCGGAGAAGCTGCCGCAGGCGGCCCAGCAGGCCGGGCGTACGCTCCGGCAACTGCGCCAGATGGCCAACAACGCCAAGGCCGATCTCGAGGCCAACCTCGGGCCCGAGTTCAAGAACTTCGACCCCGCGGACCTCAACCCGAAGACGTTCGTGCGCAAGCATCTGCTCGACGACGTCGAGAACGACTGGAACGCGGCGCCGGCGGCGGCAGCCGTCCCCATCGCGGCCGGGGCGGTGTCCCCGGGCGGCGACCTCGGCTTCGGCGAGATCCCGCCGTACGACACCGAGGCGACCTAGGCCGGACGTTCCCCTATCGAACACCGGCGTACGGGCGCGGCGCACAGGCTCCGCGCGGGCAGGAAACGACTCGGGCCCGCTCACAGTCGTGAACGGGCCCGGGGCGGGGTGATGAAATCAGCGACCGGCGGGAGAGATGTCCAGCTTCAGCCCCTTGAGGCTGGTGGACTTCTTGCTCAGCCCGGCTGCGATCCGGCGCAGCTCTGCCGCGGCCGGGGCGTCGGGGTCGGTCAGCACCAGGGGCTTGCCCTCGTCGCCGCCCTCGCGCAGCCGCATGTCGATGGGAACCTGGCCGAGCAGCGGCACCCGTGAGCCCAGGATGCGGGTCAGCCCGTCGGCCACACTCTGACCGCCGCCCTCGCCGAACACCGAGATGCGCTCGTCACAGTGCGGGCAGGGCAGCCACGCCATGTTCTCGATGACGCCGGCGATCTGCTGGTGGGTCTGCGCGGCGATGGAACCGGCCCGCTCGGCCACCTCGGCCGCGGCCTGCTGCGGGGTGGTGACGACCAGGATCTCGGCGGACGGCATCCGCTGGGCCACGGAGATGGCGATGTCACCGGTGCCCGGGGGCAGGTCCATGAGCAGGACGTCGAGGTCGCCCCAGAAGACGTCGGCGAGGAACTGGTGCAGCGCGCGGTCGAGCATGGGGCCGCGCCACACCACGGGAGTGTTGCCGTCGGGCTTGAACATGCCGACCGAGATGACCTTGATGTCATGCGCCACCGGCGGCATGATCATGTCCTCGACCTTGGTGGGTCGCTGGCTCACGCCGAGCATGCGCGGCACGGAGTGGCCGTAGATGTCGGCGTCCACGACGCCGACCTTCAGGCCGGAGTCGGCCATGGCGGCGGCGAGGTTCACGGTGACGGACGACTTGCCGACGCCGCCCTTGCCGCTCGCGACGGCGAACACGCGCGTCAGCGAGCCGGGCTTGGCGAACGGGATCTCCTTCTCGGGAGCCCGGTCGCCGCGCAGCTTGGTCTGCAGGGTCTTGCGCTGCTCGGCGCTCATGACGTCCATGTCCACGTGGACGCGCGTCACACCGTCGATCTTCGAGACGGCGTTGGTGATGTCCCGGGTGATGGTGTCCTTCAGGGGGCAGCCGGCGACGGTGAGGAACACGCCGACGCGCACCACCCCGTCAGGGGAGATATCGATGCTCTTGACCATGTCAAGCTCGGTGATCGGCCGGCGGATCTCCGGGTCGTTGACCGTCGCCAGCGCCGCCGTCACCAATTCTGGGGTCGGTGCCATGGATCCATGCTATGGAGTCGGCCACTGTCCTCCGAACACCGGGAGCGGCACTTCACCGTCGCGTGTGCCGTACCGCGGGGGGTGTGCTGGTGAGGC
>NZ_JADDIL010000114.1:0-19448 GCF_020826795.1 Microtetraspora sp. AC03309
GAGACGGGATTTGAACCCGTGTACGCGGCTTTGCAGGCCGCTGCCTCGCCTCTCGGCCACTCCACCAGGATCGTACGTCGTCAGCACACGAGGTGCCCGCCGACGAACCCGAGCGGAAGACGGGATTCGAACCCGCGACCCTCACCTTGGCAAGGTGATGCTCTACCACTGAGCCACTTCCGCGTGCTTCCGGGAGAACTCCCGGCCACGCGGAAGACTCTATCGCCTTCCGGCCCCTGCCCGTGCAACGACGAGCGCGGGCCGCGTCGGATCGGGAACCGTGTCCGTTTTCTCGGCCGGTGGAATCCGCGCCTTCGCCCCCCGGCGCGGGCGTACGGCCTGCGCCGCCTCGCGAGTGTCACGATCACCCGCCCGGCGGACGTTCCGGGCGCATCGCGACCTGATGATCGAGGGTGTACGCCAGGGGCGGCGCTGCTCCGCTGGCGGACCGCGACGGCGGCCGAGAACCCGCACGCGACGATCTCGAGGGGCTCTGAGATACTGATCCTGCCCGATTTCGGGCACGAAACTTGGTGTTCCACATTCGCCGTCCGTAAGGTCCTGCTCTGTGTCGACGCAACGGCATCCCCATGAGGACCTCATCGCTCACCTGACCCGGACGACCGCGCTCGGTCCCGGAGAAGCGGCGCGTGTGGTCGCCGACGTGCTCATCTACTTCGGTGAGCCCGTCGACGACTACGTGCGGCGCCGCCACGGCGAGCTCAAGTCGAAGGGGTTCTCCAACGACAAGATCTTCCCGAGGATCTCGGCAGAGCTCTCGGGAAGGCGCGTCGCGGCACCGGAGCTGTCTCTACGCCAGCTGCGCCGGATCGTCTACGGATAGGAGCGGATATGTGCGGAATCGTCGCTTATGTTGGGCCAAAGGACGCGGCCCCCATCCTGCTCGAAGGACTCCAGCGACTGGAATACCGCGGATACGACTCCGCGGGCCTCGCCGTGGTCAACGGCAAGTCGCTGAAGATGCGCAAGGTCAAGGGCCGGGTGGCCGACCTGGCGGAGGCCGTACCCGCCCGGTTCAAGGGCGCCTGCGGCATCGGGCACACGCGGTGGGCCACGCACGGCGTGCCGAGCGACGTCAACGCGCACCCGCACCTGGACCATGAGCAGCGGATCGCGGTGGTCCACAACGGGATCATCGAGAACGCCGACGCGCTGCGGCAGCGGCTGGAGGGCGAGGGTGTCACCTTCGAGAGCGAGACCGACACCGAGGTCCTCTGCCACCTGATCGCGCGGACCGTCAAGGAGACCGACTCCCTGGACGACGCCGTCCGCCGCGCGCTGAAGAGCGTCGTCGGCACGTACGGCATCGCCGTCATCGACGCGCAGCGCCCCGGCGAGATCGTCGTGGCGCGCAACGGCAGCCCGATCGTCCTCGGCATCGGCGAGAAGGAGATGTTCGCCGCCTCCGACGTCGCCGCGCTGGTCCGCTACACCCGGCAGGTCGTCCACCTGGAGGACGGCGAGCTGGCGGTACTGCGGGCCGACGGCTTCCACACGTTCACCAGCGACGCCAGGGAGACCGCGAAGGAGCCCTTCACGGTCGACTGGGACACCGGCCACTACGACAACGGCGGCTACGAGCACTACCTGCTGAAGGAGATCTCGGAGCAGCCCGACACGGTGGCCCGGACGCTGCGCGGCCGCATCAACGATCGTTTCCACATCGCTCACCTCGGCGGCCTCAACATGGACGCCAGGGAGACCCGGTCGTTCCGCCGCGTCAAGATCATCGGCTGTGGCTCCGCGTACTACTCCGGGCAGATCGGGGCGCAGCTCATCGAGGAGCTGGCCCGCATCCCCGCCGACGCCGAGCCCGCCTCCGAGTTCCGGTACCGCAACCCGGTCGTCGAGCCTGACACGCTCTACGTCGCGATCAGCCAGTCGGGGGAGACGTACGACACGCTCGCCGCCGTCCAGGAGCTCAAGCGCAAGGGCGGCCGGGTCCTGGGCATCGTCAACACGGTCGGCAGCGCGATCGCCCGTGAGTGCGACGGCGGGCTCTACCTCCACGCGGGACCCGAGGTGTCGGTGGCCTCGACGAAGGCGTTCACCTCGACCGCCGTGTCCTTCGCGCTGCTCGCCCTGCACCTGGCGCGGGTGCGCGACCTTTCCCCCGCGGACGGCCGGCGGATCTGCGAGGGACTGCGCAAGCTGCCCGAGCAGATCGAGCAGATCCTCAAGCTGGACGAGCACATCAAGACGCTCGCCGAGAAGTACGCCCAGGCGCCCAGCATGATGTTCGTCGGCCGGGTCCGGGGCTACCCGGTGGCGCGCGAGGGGGCGCAGAAGCTCAAGGAGATCTCCTACGTCCACGCCGAGGCGTATCCGGCGAGCGAGCTCAAGCACGGTCCGCTCGCCCTGATCAGCCACGAACTGCCGACCGTGGCGATCGTCCCCGACGACGAGCTGCTCGACAAGAACCTGACCACGCTGGGCGAGATCCGGGCGCGCAGCGGCCGCATCCTGATGATCGGCCACCGTACGGCGGACGCGGCCGACGACTGCGTCGTGGTGCCCAAGAACGAGACCGAGCTGGACCCGATCCTGCTGACGATCCCGCTCCAGCTCTTCGCCTACCACGCCGCCGTCGCCCTCGGCCGGGACGTCGACCGGCCGCGCAACCTGGCCAAGAGCGTCACCGTCGAGTAGGCGCCGTCGAGTAGGGGCCCGTGCCCGGCACCTGAACACGCGCCTACGGCTCCCGCTCCCGTCTTCCCGGGGCGGGAGCCGTACGTGTCAGGCGAGCGGGCGGGTCACCGGCGGGGTCAGGACGTCACGGCGCACCGCCCGCGGTCCTTCCTCACCGGCCCGTCGGCGTTCGGCCGCACGTCGAAGTCGAAGATCTCGGTCGGCAGGTAGAGGGTGCAGCACGCGTTGGGGATGTCGACGATCCCGCTGATCCGTCCCTCGATGGGCGCCGAGCCGAGGAGCAGGTACGCCTGCTCGCCGGAGTAGCCCCACGTCTTCAGGTACTCGATCGCGTTCAGGCACGCCCTGCGGTAGGCGACCGTCGCGTCGAGGTAGTGGTTGGTGTCCGTGTCGTGGTCGACCGAGATCCCGACGAAGGAGAGGAACTCGGAGTACCGCGGCTCGACGTTGCCCGGCATGAAGATCGGGTTGGTGGTGACCCCGTACTTCGCCATGCCATCCTTGATCAGATCGACGTGCAGGTCGATGAAACCGCCCATCTCGATCGCGCCGCAGAAGGTGATCTCCCCGTCGCCCTGGCTGAAGTGCAGGTCGCCGAGCGAGAAGTTGGCGCCCGTGACGTAGACGGGGAAGAAGACCCGCGCTCCCCGCGTGAAGTTCTTGATGTCCTGGTTGCCGCCGTGCTCGCGCGGCGGGACGGTGCGGGCTCCCTCACGGGCGATGCGCTCCACGAGGTCGCCGGTCGCCGTGCCGGTGACCGCGTTGTTCGGCTCCGGCGGGTTGGCCAGCGGCGGGACCCGGCCGGCGTCGGTGTCGATGAGCGCCTTCTCCCGCCGGTTCCAGCTCGTGAGCAGCTCCGCCGACGGCGCCGTGGCGAACAGACCGGGATGGGTGATCCCGGTGTACCGGACGCCGGGCACGTGCCGGGACGTCGCCTGGATGCCGTGGAAGTCCCAGATCGCCTTGTACGCGTCGGGATAGTAGTCGGTCAGGAACCCGCCGCCGTTCGCCTTCGCGAAGATGCCGGTGTACCCCCAGCCCTGCCCCGGGACGTCGCCGGTCCGCTCGGGGTACGGGATAGGGCCGATGTCGAGGATGTCGACGACCAGGAGGTCGCCGGGCTCCGCCCCCTCGACCGCGAAGGGCCCGCTCAGCATGTGCACCTGGGTCAGGTCGATGTCCCGCACGTCGTTGGCGGAGTCGTTGTTGCCGACCTGGCAGTCGGTCCAGTCCCGGCATTCGACGCGGAACTCGTCCCCGGGCCGGACGGTGGCGACCGCGGGGATGTCGGGGTGCCAGCGGTTGTGCCCTGGTACGGCCTGCTCGCGCATGGATTTTGACTGGTCGATGCTGAACACGACTTTCGGCATGAGACGTCCTCTTTCTGGATCGGCTCCGGATCAGTGAGCGGCCACGGCGCGGCGAACACGACCACGCCGAAGGCCCGGGACCCACCCCTCGATCGCCGCCACCCATGCCGGGTACCTGGTGAGGCGCTCGCTTTTCAGGCCGAGCGACAGGAAGAAGAACCACGGGACCGACCAGGAGAGCCAGATGACGCCGAACGGCGGGTTCCCGAGTATCTGGAAGTTCGCGTACGAATAGCCCAGCGCCGTGATGGCCACGAACAGTGAGAAATACCCGGTTCCCGTGGTGTCGAACCCTCCGAGAATGGTGAGGCCCACATACAGATGGGTGAAGGCGAAATGAACGGCGCCGCGCCGACGAAGAGCCGACATAGAGAAGTCCGACATCTCCCATCGGGACGCACCTCCTGGCGCCGTGACGGAGGAACGCGTCCGTGGACGCGCCTCCTCCGGCCGGCTCGCGGCGGGCTCCGGACCGGATCGGAATCAGGACCAGGGTCGGGGCCGGGGCCGGGGTCAGGGTCGGGGCAGACGAGCCAGCGCCGGGTGCGGCGGTCGCGCGGGCCGTCCCGAGGCCCGCCTTCGTGGCACGCCGCCCGGCGCGCTCCCGGACGTACCGCCCGGCGCCGGGACGACCTCGGGCGCCTCCCGGCTGCGCTCCTCCCGGGCCAGGCTCGCGGCCAGCACCGGATGCACCCTGCGCAGGTGGGGCCCGGAGAAGCGGCGGCGCGCGGGCCCCTCGCAGGCGGAGCAGTCACGGGTCTCCGGCGCGGTCCCCATCGGAAGGAACACGTCGAACGGCCCGCAGTCCGGACAGAGATATTCATAAATCGCCATAGGCACCTCAGAAACCGCCGGACAGCCCCGCACCCGAGCGTGGCCATATAGGACCAGACAACCCATACAAAGTGTTATCTGTCAAGATAAGTCCGCTGATCGTCCACTGCGCTGTCAGGTGGAATCTCCGGGGTCAATAATCGTTGAATCGCCGGGAGGTGTATATGGCTCGGAGAATGCCGTCCATTTCCATCCGTGGGCGCTTTTCTTTGCGAGATTTTCCGCTTCTCGTGTTGAAGGGGTGGTGAAGGCGGCGGGTCCCGGCCGCCTGCGAAGGCCCCGCAAGATCCGACATTTCATCACTAACCGTGATGGGTCGTACTCTGACGGTACAAGAGACTCTCGGGGGAGGGGTACCGATTTGCGGCGCCGCGCGTTTCTTGCACTGGGGGTGGGCCTGCTCCCTCTGTCGGCCGGATGCGGAACGGACCGGCCCCGGGGCGGCCCCCCGATCTCCCTGGTCGTCCCCGCCCAGGTGGGGGTCCAGGGTGGCCCGTTCGCCAGGGAGCTGAAGACCCTCATCGAGCGCCAGAGACTGGCCGGGAAGGTCGAGATCCGCACCCGATCGGCGGACACCGGGGCACGCGCCCTGGGGTTCGCCGCCAGGGCGGACTCCGACGACCTGATGGTCACCGGTTCCACCCTCGTCGCCGTCGCGGCGACGAGGGGATCCGGCGGCCTCATCGAAGGGACCTCCCCGCTCGCCCGGTTCGCCGGCGATTGGGTGGTGATGGTCACCGGGCCGCATTCCGGGTTCCGCACCTTCGACGACCTGGCCGCGGCCCTGGCCCGCGACCCGGCCCGGCTGCGGCTCGCCGGGCGGGACTCCGGCGGCCCCGACCACGTGCTCTACGGTCTGACCGCGCAGGGGCTCGGGATCGACGCCCGCTCGCTCAACTACGCGGCGTACCCCGACCTCTCCCACGTGCTCGCCGCGACGCTCGACGGCAGGGCCGTCGCCGGGCTCGGCGGCCGGCGGGAACTCGCGGCCCACATCCGAGCCGGACGGGTGCGGCCGCTGGCCGTCTCGTCGCGGGAGCGGCTGGACGGCGTGGACGCGCCGACCCTGATGGAGTCCGGCGTGCGCATGCAGTACGCCAACTGGACCGGGCTCCTCGGCCCCGGCCGGCTGGGCGACCAGGGGCGGGAGCGGTTGCTCGATCTGTGCCGCGCCATCGCGGACCTGCCCGGTTGGGCGGACGCCTGCCGCGCCAACGGCTGGGTGCCGATGTACCTGGACGGCGACGACTTCCGCCAGTGGCTGAGCACCGAGACGCGCCGTACCAAAGCGGTGCTCGGAGATCTCGGACTGCTCTGAACCGCCCTCGCGCGAACGCGCCGAGAGACGTCACTCGGGCACGACACCCACGGATCGACACAATTTGTTGTGGTGGTTGCGTCCGACGGCACTACATGTAGGATCCTCCACGTTGCTGGTTCACCCCACGCCCGGGGTGAGGCAAGAGGGAACCCGGTGCGAGTCCGGGACTGCCCCGCAGCGGTGAGCGGGAACGACCGCCGTCAGATCGAGCACTGGGCCGTCCACCGGCCCGGGAAGCGACGGCCAGTAGGTCCGGCGCGCGAGAGCCGAACCCGGCCCGAGCGACGCCACGCCCGCGAGTCCGAAGACCTGCCGGCGACGCGTGCGCGGACCGGACGTCCGCGCGCGTTGTGTCCGGGCCTCGAGGGAGGGCCCGCCGACGAGCGACGCGCCGGCCACGGCGCGAGCATGCCCGCTCCGACGCGTACGCCCGCCTCCCGAGGCCCTGACGGGGTTCCGACTCGGGAGGGGAGATCACGTGACACTGGCCACGATCGCGGAATCGGGGGCCGAGGCCCGGTGGGCGGCGATCGAGGAGGCGGCGGCGCGGGTCGTCACCGATCCGGAGAACTCGAAGGCCGCCGCCCGGCTGCTGGCCGCGCTGATCGCCGACGAGGCGGCGGAGCACGGCGTACCCGCCTCCTCCGGCTCCTCGGGCTTCTCCCAGTCGGTGGCCGCGACCCACGCGGAGGGCCTGGTCCACGACGAACTGGCCGCGTTCGTCGCGCGGCACGCCGCCGAACTGGACGCGATCGTCGATCACACGGCGGACGAGCGGTTCGAGTACTTCGGGCTGCGCACGGTCTACGACCGCTACCTGCTGCGCCACCCGGTCACCCGCAAGGTCCTGGAGCGCCCGCAGCACTTCTTCCTGCGTGTCGCGTGCGGGCTGGCGTACCGGTCGGGCCTCCCGGGGGTCGCCGAGGCGGCCGAGCTCTACCGGCTCATGTCGACGCTGTCCTACCTGCCGAGCTCTCCGACGTTGTTCAACTCGGGGGCACGCCGTCCGCAGCTCTCCTCCTGCTTCCTGCTCGACTCGCCGCGTGACGAGCTGGAGAGCATCTACGAGCGCTACGGCCAGGTCGCCAGGCTGTCCAAATACGCGGGCGGCATCGGCGTCTCCTGGACCAGGGTCCGCGCCCGGGGTTCGCTGATCAGGGGCACCAACGGGCACTCCAACGGGATCGTGCCGTGGCTGCGCACCCTCGACTCCTCCGTCGCGGCGGTCAACCAGGGCGGGCGGCGCAAGGGCGCGGCGTGCGTCTACCTGGAGACCTGGCACGCGGACATCGAGGAGTTCCTGGAACTGCGCGACAACACCGGCGAGGACGCCCGCCGCACGCACAACCTCAACCTGGCCAACTGGGTGCCGGACGAGTTCATGCGCAGGGTCGAGGCGGACGCCATGTGGTCGCTGTTCGACCCGAAGGAGGTCCCGGAGCTGACCGACCTGTGGGGAGAGGCGTTCGACGCCGCGTACCGCGCCGCCGAGAACGAAGGCCGCCAGGTCCGGCGGATCCCGGCCCGCACGCTCTACGGCCGCATGATGCGCACCCTCGCCCAGACCGGCAACGGCTGGATGACCTTCAAGGACGCCGCCAACCGGACCTCGAACCAGACGGCCCTCCCGCAGAACGTCATCCACCTCTCCAACCTCTGCACGGAGATCCTCGAGGTGACCGGCGACACCGAGACCGCCGTCTGCAACCTCGGCTCGATCAACCTCGCCGCGCATCTCGCCCCCCGCACCGGAGCCCCCCGCCCCGCCGACCCGGCCGGCGGCGTCGACTGGGCCCGGCTCCGCGCCACCGTCCGCACCGCCGTACGGTTCCTGGACCGGACCATCGACCTCGGGTTCTACCCGACGCCCGAAGCCGAGGCGGCCAACCGGAGATGGCGGCCCATCGGGCTCGGCGTGATGGGCCTCGCGGACGTGTTCTTCGCCCTGCGGCTGCCGTTCGACTCGCCGGAGGCGCTCGCCCTGTCGACCCGGATCGCCGAGGAGATCGCCCTCGCGGCGTACGGAACCTCCGCAGGCCTCGCGGTGGAGCGCGGACGGCACCCGGCCTACGACGACACCCGCGCCGCCCGCGGCGTGCTGCACCCCGACCACTATCCCGACGGCGCGGTCGGCGAGTCCGGGAGCGACGGCCGGAGCGGGGAATGGGCGGCCCTGCGCGCGAGGATCGCCGAGACCGGGCTGCGGAACTCGCTGATGATCGCGATCGCGCCGACGGCCACCATCGCGTCGATCGCCGGATGCTACGAGTGCATCGAGCCCCAGGTCTCCAACGTGTTCAAGCGGGAGACCCTGTCGGGTGAGTTCCTCCAGGTCAACCGATATCTCGTCGCCGACCTCCAGGCCCTCGGGCTGTGGACCCAGGAGATGCGGGACGCCATCAAGCGGGCCGACGGCTCGATCCAGGACGTCCCCGGCATCCCCGGCGAGCTGCGCACGCTCTACCGGACGGCCTGGGAGCTGCCCCAGAAGGCGCTCATCGACCTCGCCGCCGCGCGCCAGCCGTACATCGACCAGGCGCAGTCGCTCAACCTCTTCATGGCGACGCCGACGATCGGCAAGCTCTCGTCGATGTACGCGTACGCCTGGCGGGCCGGCCTGAAGACCACCTACTACCTGCGGTCCCGCCCCGCGACCAGGATCAGCCAGACCACCGTGTCCACCGTGCCCAGCGTGCCCGCCGCGCGCGGCACCGGGGCGCCGGCCGTACCGGATCCGGAGGCCGTGGCGTGCTCCCTGGAGAACCCCGAGATCTGCGACGCGTGCCAGTAGCCGCCCCGCACGCGCCCGCACCGCAGCCGCCCCCAGCCGTACCAACGCCAGAAAGCGTGATCACGATGTTGCTCGACCCCGGGATGGACCTGACCCTCAGGCCGATGCGCTACCCCGACTTCTACGAGAGGTACCGCGCGGCGATCAGGAACACGTGGACGGTGGAGGAGGTGGACCTCCATTCCGACCTCGCCGACCTGGTCAAGCTGGACGCGGGGGAGCGACACCTGATCAACCGGCTCGTCGCGTTCTTCGCCACGGGGGACTCCATCGTGGCCAACAACCTCGTGCTCAACCTGTACCAGCACATCAACGCGCCGGAGGCGCGGCTCTACCTCAGCAGGCAGCTGTTCGAGGAGGCCGTGCACGTGCAGTTCTACCTCACGCTCCTTGACACCTACCTGCCCGACCCGGACGAGCGGGCCAAGGCGTTCGCCGCCGTCGAGCACATCCCCTCGATTCGCGACAAGGCCGAGTTCTGCTTCCGGTGGATCGACTCCATCAACGGTCTGACCCGGCTGGAGACCAAGGACGACAGGCGCAGGTTCCTGCTCAACCTGATCTGCTTCGCCGCCTGCATCGAGGGACTGTTCTTCTACGGCGCGTTCGCCTACGTCTACTGGCTGCGCTCCCGCGGCCTGCTCGGCGGGCTGGCTACCGGGACGAACTGGGTGTTCCGCGACGAGTCCATGCACATGGAGTTCGCCTTCAGCGTCGTGGACACGGTCAGGGCCGAGGAGCCCGACCTCTTCGACGACGAGCTCGGCGCCCAGGTCACCCGCATGATCGAGGAGGCGGTCGCGGCCGAGCTCGCCTTCGCCTACGACCTGTGCGGTGACGGCCTGCGCGGGATGAGCGCCGACAGCATGCGCCAGTACCTGGAGTACGTGGCCGACCGGCGGCTGGCCCGGCTCGACCTGCCCCTCCGGTACGGCACCGCCAATCCGTTCGCCTTCATGGAGCTCCAGGACGTGCAGGAGCTGGCCAACTTCTTCGAGCGGAGGGTCTCGGCCTACCAGGTGGCGGTGGAGGGCGACGTCAGCCTGGACGAGGCGTTCTGACCCACGGGGCGGCGAGGAACGGGCGTCCGGGCGCGGGCGGTCAGGACGGCCCGGACGGCCTGAGTACGCGGGTGCCGCCGGCGATCAGGGCGGTGGCCAGGATCCAGCCGGCGGCGATCAGGCCGCCGGCGAGCCACTGCGTCCAGCCGACCGGCTCCCACGCGCCCCGCTGGTCGAACAGGCTCACCGGCACCAGCAGGTCGAGCGTGTAGAGAAGAGGGTTGAAGCTGCGCCGCTCGTCCAGGCCGATCTGCGACGGGTGGTGCGCGGAGAACACCGCCGTGCCCAGGGCGAGCAGCAGGCCCGCCCACACCCCCGCCAGCCAGGGGCGGTAGCCGTACCCGACCATGACGTCGAGCAGCCAGCCCCAGATCGTTCCCGGAAGCCTGAGCGTCCGCCGCCTGCTGCGCTGCTTGGCCAGCAGCACCCTCCGCGCCTCGGATTCGTGCCCGATTCGCCGGCAGTAGGAGGCGAGCTGCTCATACGGCTGCGGCCGGTACCCGTCGGGGTCGCGCCGCAGCCAGGCCAGCCGGTCGGAGAGCCGGGCCGGCCCGCGCAGCGACTCGTACGTCGTCTCGTTGAGGTGGACGTTCCCCGGATAGCAGTCGGGCCGGTCGAGCAGCACGCCGATCCGCGAATAGCCGAGGTTGATCTCGCCCTCGATCGAGGCCGGTGTGAGGATGAGCTCGTCGACCTGCATGTGGCTCAGATGGAGCACGCGCTCCGGCGCCGTCAGCTTCGCCCGGTCGAAGGAGAGCACCCCCGAGAACCGCGCGCCGCGCAGCCGTACGGTGCCCTCCGCGGTGAAGCCGTCGCTGAACTCGCCCGTGGTGGCCTGGAGATGGTCGGCGTGC
Source organism: Microtetraspora sp. AC03309 (assembly GCF_020826795.1). NCBI lineage: Bacteria > Bacillati > Actinomycetota > Actinomycetes > Streptosporangiales > Streptosporangiaceae > Microtetraspora > Microtetraspora sp. AC03309. Next base: position 10,902 of record NZ_JADDIL010000114.1, read on the forward strand.
ACGGCGTACGCTCCGCCGGTCGCGATGACGGACCGCTGCAGGTAGATCCCGCTGTTGAAACGGGCGCCGATCAGGCGCAGCGTCCCCGTGCTGCGCATACCGCGCAGGAACGCCCCGCCGTCCACGGTGAGACCCCCCGCCCACAGTGCCGTGTGGCTCCGTGTGAACCCCCGCGCCTCCATCTCCTCCGGGGTGTACGGCGCCCGCGCGTCGGTGAGGTAGCTCTCCGAGCCGCGCGAGGCGCCCTCGGGGGTGCCGATCGTCGCGCGGGACAGCCGGAACTGCCCGGTGACGTGGGTGTTGTCCAGGCGCACCCCGGCTCTGATCGTGGACCCGTCGAGATCGAACAGGCCGTCGATCACCGCCCGACCGGCCTTGAACCTGTGGATGTCGCACCCGCGGAAACGGACGCCCCTGGTGCGCGCGTCGTTGAGCGAGACCGCGCCCGGGATGTAGCAGTTCAGCAGGTGGAGCTTCGAGGTGAAGACGGCGTCGGACAGGTTGAGGTCGCCCACGATCCTGGCCCCGGCGAGCCGGATGCCCGGTACCTCGCCCGGCCGGCCCTCGCGCATCCCGAGCAGCAACGCGGCGATCACCTGGGCGCGGACGACGCGCTCGCGCCCCCACGAGGCGCCGTGCGCGGGATCGTCCCTCTCGCTCTCGCGCAGGTCCACCCAGGCCCCCGAGGGATAGGCGTCCCACAGCTTCCGCTCCGCCGGATTGAGCCGCCAGAAAGGCCGTGATCTTCCCACTCGACGGACTGTACCTCTAGATCGCCCGGATCGTCCCGGCGATCTGTTCGAACAGGGCGTCCTTGCCGTCGAGGTCGGTGGTGAGGGTGACGATGCACGTCGTGCCCCTGCCGGAGGGCACGTAGTACTGCGTGCCACGCACCTTCACGCCCCGCAACGGCAACACGTACCTGATCCGGACTGCCTGGGCGCCCCCCAGCGGCACCTCGGCCGCCTCCGAGACCTCCGCGTGGAGCTCGGTGAGCTGGGACTTCGCGACGTCGATCAGTGCCTGCGCGGTGGCGCCCACGCTCGGCTGGCAGAAGCCGTTGAGGTTGGTGGCGAAACGGTTCGGCGACTTCTCCGCCGACGCCGGGTCGGTCGCGTACACCGCCTTGTTCGCCGCCAGCCCCTTGAGGCTGCCGCGCGCCTGCTCCAGCGCCGGCCCGGACAGCCCGCTGTCCTCGATCATCCGTTCCGCGTCGCCCGCCGCCAGGTCCATCGAGGCCCAGCTTTCGGGTACGGCGACGAGCAGGCCGTTGGGGGTGCCGCCGATCCGCCGGAAACCGTCCGGAACCGCGCTCGCGGACTCGTCGCTCTCCGCGCCGCCGCAGCCCGTGGCGCCGGTGACGCAGAGGGCGACGCAGAGGGCGGAGGCGATGGCATATCGGCGCACGGGACTGCCTCCTGGGCCCTGACGGGATCACGTTGTCGGGAACACCACCGTTCCAACGGCACGCCTACCCGGTCAAGCCCTCAGTCGCAGCCGCACCCGCAGTCGCAGTCGCAGTCACAACAGCAGCTGTCGCAGCACCCGCCGTCCGCGCCGACGTCGGCACCCACGTCCGCGCTCATATCGCCGCCGCCGAAGTCGCCGCCGGCCCCGCCACCGAAGTCGCCGCCGTCCGCGGTCATCTCCCCGCCGCCGAAGTCGCCGGCGGACCCGCCACCGGACCCACTGTCGGCTCCGCCGCCGGAGCTGTGCCCGGAGCTGTGCCCGGAGCTGTGCCCGGAGCCGCAACACCGGCAGCAGTTCGCACAGTCGCAGCAACCGTCGCAGTTGTCGGCGTAGCAACGGTTGTCCCAGGACTCGTTGCGCAGGCGGCTCCACGGCGGACGATAGAGGCCGCAGGTGAAGAACGTGAGGATGCCTGCCAGCGCGGCGAGCAGGGGGTTCGGCGCCGACACCGAGGCCGGGGCCGTCCGGTGGCCGAAGGTGCGGGCGATAGCGCGCCGTACCTCGTCCAGCAGGAGCGCCTCGGCGAGGTGCCGCTCCTCCAGGTCGAGATCCGCCACGGCCAGGCGCAGCCCGTGCAGCGCGTCGTCGCAGAGCCGCCGGGCCTCGGAGAGCGGCGTTCCGGTCGCGACCAGCGGGTTGTACGCCCCGCGGGCCAGGTCCTCCTCCAGGTCCTCGACCGCGTCCAGCAGGTGCGCGATCCGCCCGAAGAACCGGCCCGCCTCCCGGAGGGCCCCGGCGTTGTGCGGTGCCCGCGCCAGTACGGCGGTGTGCGCGAATGCCGCCGCGACGGCGGTCTCCGTCGGCTCGGTGAGGTCGAGCAGGGACAGGCCGGGGGTTCCCTCCAGCTCGGCCTGGCGTTCGGGAACCGAGTCGAGCACCGACGTGTCGAATCCGATCGAGCCGGCCCCGCGGCCCGCCGCGGCCGTCCACGAGCCGGCCACCAGGCGGAGCGGGGCTCCGGAGACGCGGCGGCCCGCCGCGCCGTCTCCGTCGGCCGCGTGGTCCCGGATCTTGCCGGACGCGAGCGCGAGGGAGGTGGCGGCGGCGAGCCGGGCGCCCTCCGACTGGGAGGAGATCACCTCGGCCCGCCGGAAGCCCCGCAGCGGGCACGGCCCCGCCACCCGGCGGGTCGTGGACTCGGGGCGCTGCGCCTCGGTCAGGACGGAGAGCACCAGCCCGTCGTAGTTCGTCGCGGCCCTGGCGAGCTGCCCGTGCCGGTCCCGCAGGGTCAGGCACAACCCGCACAGATGAGCCCGCCACGCCCGGTGCAGTCGCGGGCACGAGTGGCGGGCACACGGCCGAAGGATCCCGAACACGAAAGCCCCTTCTCTCCTGACGGTCTCCGCCGTGCGCGATGCCCGGCTCACCGTGTTTCGCGGTGATTATGGCATCAGATGAGGTATGTCGGAGACGCTGGTCCACGGCGGCTCCCGGGCGACGCGGGATGCGGTGAATTGCCCAATGGTGTCAAGCCTTTCCGGAAAAGGCATTCCCCCTCATTATTTTGAAGAGCAAAATAGGCATAAACGGGACTCGCAGCGGTAATGACCCTGTGAGGTGTGAGATGTCGCAGAAACCATTCGCCCGGCTCGCTCGATGGCTGGGACTCGATCGGAATCCGCTGCGCCGCCGGTGTGACCGGATCGAGGCGATCATGAGGTTGATCGCCGTCGTGGGCGTGGCGGTCGCCGTCGTGTTCGGAATCCTGTCGGGTGTCCGGGCGTACGGTGACGGCCTGCGTACGGAGGCCGCCCAGGCGCACTCGCGGCACCTGACCCGCGCGACGCTGCTCCAGGACGTTCCGGCGCGCGGGTTGTCCCCGTCCGGAATCGCGGTCGGCCGCGCCCGGGCCGAGTGGACGGCCGGCAACGGCGTCCACTGGACGGGTGTCGTCGAGGCGCCGCCGGGGAAGCACACCGGCGACGTCGTCCAGATCTGGACCGACGACCGCGGCGCGCCCGCCCGCCGGCCTCAGGACAGGGAGACGACCGTCGTGTCCGCCATGACCGTGGGATTCGGCCTGCCCATCGGTGCCACCGCCCTGCTGGCCCTGCTCGTCCTGGTCACCCGTACGGTCAACCAGCGGCGTGCCACGCGCGTGTGGGAGGCGCAGTGGAGCGTCGTGGAGCCCATGTGGCGGATCAACGGTCGATGATCTCGTTCTTCCCGATCACCACGATCCCGCCGCGGGTCACCGCGAACCGCTGCCGGTCGTAGTCGAGGTCGAAGCCGATCCTGGCGCCGTCGGGGACGACCACGTTCTTGTCGATGATCGCCCGCCGTACGATCGCGCCCCGGCCGATCTTGACCGAGCCCATCAGCACCGAGTCCTCGACCAGCGAGTGCGAGTGGAGCACGACGCCGGGGGAGAGGATCGAACGGACCGCAGTGCCGCCGGAGACGATGACGCCCGGTGACACCAGCGAGTCGAGGGCGCGGCCGACCCGCTCGCCCTGGTTGTGCACGAACTTCGCCGGGGGCAGCGGGTCGTGCCCGGTGTAGATCGGCCACCGGCTGTTGTACAGGTTGAACACCGGATGCACCGAGATGAGGTCCATGTGCGCCTCGTAGTAGGCGTCCAGCGTCCCCACGTCCCGCCAGTAGCCCCGGTCCCGCTCGGTGGAGCCGGGGACGACGTTGTCGGCGAAGTCGTACACCTCGGCGCCGCCCGACTTGACGAACATCGGGATGATGTCGCCGCCGAGGTCGTGCCGGCTGGACGGGTCGAGCGCGTCCTCACGCAGCGCCTCGATCAGCGCCTGGGTCTTGAAGACGTAGTTGCCCATGGAAGCGTAGATCTGGTCCGGCGCGTCGGGCAGGCCCACGGCGTCCTTCGGCTTCTCGCGGAACGCGGCCATGCGCCGGCCGGTGGGATCCGTCTCGATGACGCCGAACTGGTCGGCCAACTCCAGCGGCTGGCGGATCGCCGCGACCGTCACGTCGGCGCCCGAGTCGATGTGCTGCTCGACCATCTGCCGGGGGTCCATGCGGTAGATGTGGTCCGCGCCGAAGACGATGCAGTGGTCCGGCAGCTCGTCGTAGATCAGGTTGAGGTTCTGGAACAGCGCGTCCGCCGACCCGGCGAACCAGCGCGGCCCGAGCCGCTGCTGGGCGGGCACGGGCGTCACGTAGTTGCCGAGCATCGCCGACAGCCGCCAGGTCCGCGAGATGTGCCGGTCGAGGCTGTGGTTCTTGTACTGCGTGAGCACGACGATCTGCAGGTAGTGGCTGTTGGCCAGGTTCGACAACACGAAGTCGACCAGCCGGTATATCCCCCCGAACGGGACGGCGGGCTTGGCGCGGTCCGCGGTCAGCGGCATCAGTCGCTTTCCTTCACCGCCGGCGAGCACGATCGCGAGGACCTTCATAGCCAGGACCCTAACCCGCCAAAGCCAGTGTAAAACACCACGATTCCTGACTAGAAACTCGAAACCAACGCCGAATCCGATGCAGCGGAAACGGAGCGAGATGGTTCTAAGCTCCTGCCATGCGTGTCGATCTGCTCAGCCGCGAGTATCCGCCCGAGGTGTACGGCGGTGCCGGAGTCCATGTCGAGTACCTCGCCGGCGAACTGCGCAGGCTCGCCGACGTCCGGGTCCGGTGCTTCGGTGCTCGGCGCGACGAGGCCGGCGTGCACGCCTACCGGGTGCCGGGTGGGCTGGAGGCCGCCAACGCGGCGCTCCAGGTGCTCGGGGTCGATTTGGAGATGGCCGCCGGCTGCGAGGGCGCGGACGTGGTGCACAGCCACACCTGGTACGCCAACTTCGCCGGGCAGGTCGCCAAGACGTTGTACGGCACGCCGCACGTCGTGACCACGCACAGCCTGGAGCCGCTCCGGCCGTGGAAGGCCGAGCAGCTCGGCGGCGGGTACGCGCTGTCGTCCTGGGCCGAGCGGACCGCACTGGCCTCGGCCGACGCGGTCATCGCCGTGTCCGAGGGCATGCGCAGGGACGTGCTCACCGCGTATCCCGAAATATCGCCTGATCGGGTGCACGTCATTCACAACGGCATCGACACCGTCGAATACGCGCCGTCCCACGGAACCGAGGCGCTGGTCAGGCATGGCATCGACCCCAGCCGGCCGTACGTCGTCTTCGTCGGGCGGATCACCCGGCAGAAGGGCCTGGTCCACCTCCTGCACGCGGCGCGGTCCCTCGACCCGGCCGCCCAGATCGTGCTGTGCGCCGGCGCGCCGGACACCCCCGAGATCGCCGCCGAGGTCGCGGGCCTGGTCGCCGAGCTCGGCCGGGCCAGGAAGGGCGTCATCTGGATCTCCGAGATGCTGCCCAGGCCCGAGGTGATCCAGATCCTCACACACGCCGCCGTCTTCGTGTGCCCCTCGGTCTACGAGCCGATGGGCATCGTCAACCTGGAGGCGATGGCCTGCGAGACCGCCGTCGTGGCGACCGCGACGGGCGGGATCCCCGAGGTCGTGGATGACGGCGTCACCGGCCTGCTCGTCCCGATCGACCAGGGCGCGGACGGCGAGCCGTACGAGCCGGAGGTGTTCGCCTCCGCCATCGCCGAGCGGGTCGGCGCGCTGCTCGCCGACCGGGACCTCGCCGCCGCGATGGGCGCGGCCGGCCGGCGCAGGGCCGTGGAGCACTTCTCCTGGCGGCGCATCGCCGAGCGGACCCACCGGCTGTACGCCGATCTGGCGGGCACCGGGGCGTGAGCCGGCGGCCGCGCGGTGGTCCGTCACCGGGGACTACGCTGATCCGATGATTGCGATCGACCGGGTCCGGATGGCCTTCACCGACCGGCACGGCGGCGTCAGCGCCGAGCCGTACGGCACCCGCAACCTCGGCGGCGCGGTGGGTGACGACCCCGCGGCCGTCGCGGTGAACCGGGCCGCGACCGCGGCGGAGTTCGGCCTGGACCGGGTCGTGTTCATGCGCCAGGTCCACGGCGCGGACGTCGCCTACGTCACGGCCCCGTTCGGTGACGACCCGCCCGCCCTGGACGCGGTGCTCACCGACCTGCCGGGCCTCGGGATCGCGGTCCTGGTCGCCGACTGCGCCCCCGTCCTGGTCGCCGACCCCGTGGCAGGCATCGTCGGAGGTGCGCACTCCGGCCGCCCGGGGACCGAAGCGGGCGTGGTCCGCGCCCTCGTCGACGCCATGGCGGCGCGCGGCGCCGACCCGGCCAGGATGGTCGCGGCGATCGGGCCCGCCGCCTGCGGCCTCTGCTACGAGGTGCCCGCCGAGCTGCGGGAACGGGTCGCCGCGCGGGTCCCGGAGACGTGGTCCACGACCCGCCAGGGGACGCCCGCCCTCGACATCCGCGCGGGCATCGCCGCGCAGCTCGCCCGGGCGGGGGTGGCCGACATCAGGCACGACGGCCGCTGCACGATCGAGACGCCGGATCTCTACTCCTATCGGCGAGACCGCCACACCGGCCGGTTCGCCGGATACGTCTGGCTGAACGGCTAGTTCTCCCGGGTCCGGCGGGTGGCCGTCCCCCGCACCGTCGGCACCGTCGGCACCGTCCGGGCCGCTCGGGAGCCTCGGGCCGCTCAGGAACTTCTCATCCGTCGTTCACGGAGTGCGGAGAGACGGCTCCTAGCGTCGGGCCCGGAACTCTTCCGCGAGCGAGGGACGATCATGACAGCTGTGCCGGCCATCGCCGGGGACCACACCGCCCGCCCGGTCGGGGGCGACCGCGGCGACCCGCCGTGGGCGCGCCCCGCACTGCTGGCGCTGCTCGCGGCCACCGCGCTGCTGTACCTCTGGGGGCTCGGCGCCTCCGGCTGGGCGAACGCCTTCTACTCGGCCGCCGTACAGGCGGGAAGCCAGAGCTGGAAGGCGTTCTTCTTCGGCTCGTCCGACGCCGCGAACTTCATCACCGTCGACAAGACGCCCGCCTCCCTCTGGCCGATGACGCTGTCGGTCCGGATCTTCGGCCTCAGCTCGTGGAGCATTCTCGTGCCCCAGGCCCTGATGGGCGTGGCCACGACCGGGGTGCTCTACGCGACGGTCCGGCGCCGGTTCCATCCGGCCGCGGGGCTGCTCGCCGGGGCGGTGTTCGCGCTCACCCCGGTCGCCGCGCTCATGTTCCGCTTCAACAACCCCGACGCCCTGCTGGTGCTGCTGCTGACCCTCTCCGCGTACGGGATGCTCCGGGCGCAGGAGCGGGGGAGCACCCGGTGGCTGGTGCTCGCCGGGTCGCTCATCGGATGGGCGTTCCTGGCCAAGATGCTCCAGGCGTTCCTGGTCGTCCCGGGCTTCGCGCTCACCTACCTCGTGACCGCGCCGGTCCCGCTCAGGCGCCGGATCGGGCAGCTCGCGCTCGCCGGGGTGGCGATGGTGGTCAGCGCCGGATGGTGGGTGGCCGCCGTCGCGCTGGTGCCCGAGGACGCCCGGCCGTACGCCGGCGGCTCGCAGAACAACAGCGTCATGGAGCTCGCCCTCGGCTACAACGGGCTCGGCCGGATCACCGGAGACGAGGTCGGCGGCCTGGGCAACCTCAACCAGGACTCCGGATGGGGCCGGATGTTCGGCGCCGAGATCGGCGGGCAGGTCGCCTGGCTGCTCCCTGCCGCTCTGCTCCTCCTCGCCGCCGGGCTGTGGATCACCCGCCGCGCGCCGCGCACGAACCCGGTACGCGCCGCGTTCCTGCTGTGGGGGAGCTGGCTGGTGGTCACCATCGTGATCTTCAGCCACATGCAGGGGATCTTCCACGCGTACTACACCGTGGCGCTGGCTCCGGCGATCGGCGCGCTGACCGGCATGGGATGCCACGTCCTGTGGCGGCGGCCCGGCGTCCCCGCCTCGGCGGCGCTCGCCGCGGCCGTCGCGGGGACCTCCGTGTGGGCGTACACGCTGCTCGGCCGGTCGGCCGAGTTCCTGCCGTGGCTGCGGGGCGTGGTCCTGGTCGTGGGGATCGCCGGAGCGGCGGCCCTGCTCGTCGTCCGCCACGCCGGGCGGTGGCCGGTCGCCCGGCGTGTCCGCCTCGCCGTACCGGCCGCCGCCCTGGCGGTCCTCGCCTCGCTCGCCGGTCCCGCGGCGTACGCGGTGGACGGTCGCCCGGCGTGTCCGCCTCGCCGTACCGGCCGCCGCCCTGGCGGTCCTCGCCTCG